>JALTAS010000193.1 GCA_027058925.1 Persephonella sp. | reverse complement strand
ATTGCGATCTCTTTTCTTTTTAGTGTTACACTGCTTCCGGTAATTATCACAGAATCCGGATCAACATAATTTTTTTTGAGAATATTTCTAATATCTTTTTTTGTAAAAGTGATCTTCTTGCCCGGTTTTAAGTTTTTTACAATCTTAATACCTGAAAGAAACTCAAAAAACCTTTTGTTTTCTGTTTTTATATCTGCTATCTGAGAAAGGGCAAGGTCTGACTTTTCTGATTCCACATATTTTTTTAGCTTAATAACCGTTTCGCCGTAGCTGAAAGAAAACAGTAAAAAAAATATAAGCAGATTAAGTCTTAAGTGATCCAACAGTCCTGAGCATCTCATCTGCAGTTATAATACCTTTTGAGTTTATCTCGTAAGCTCTCTGGGCAACGATCAGATTAACCATCTCCTCAACTATATTAACATTTGAAGCCTCTAAAAATCCCTGTGCAAGTTTCCCAAAACCATCAGTATTGGGATCCCCCTCAATTGGATCACCTGATGCTTCTGTCCGGACGAAAAGGTTTTCTCCTATAGCCTTTAATCCTGCAGGGTTTATGAATTTGTACAGTTTTATATCTGTAAGCTCCTCAACAGTCTGCTGTCCCCCTTCGTTTCTAACAAGATAAACCTTTCCGTTTGGGCTTATGTTAATGCTTATGAGTGTTTCTGGGGAAGATATCTGTATGTTCGGAGACAGTTTATAACCGTTTGGTGTAACAACATACCCTTCGTTGTCAACCTGAAAGTTTCCTGCTCTGGTATAGGCCTCTCCTCCTCCAGGAAGTTCAATCTTAAAAAATCCTTCTCCCTGAATGGCTAAATCAAGGGGTTTGTCTGTTTTCATCAGGCTTCCCTGTGTGAATATCTTTGAGACGTCAGACAACTTCACACCTAAACCTATCTGTATTCCTGACGGAACTCTGGTCTCGTTTGAGCTCATCACTCCTGGATCTTTCAAATCCTGATAGATCAGATCCTCAAAATTTGCCCTGCTTCTTTTAAAGCCTACTGTGTTTACATTAGCTATATTGTGGGAAATAACATCAAGGTTAGTCTGCTGTGCCTGCATTCCTGAAGCTGAAGTCCATAATGCTCTTATCATTTTTGCTCACCTCTCTTAAGCTCTTCCTATCTCGTTACTTTTTTGTTCCATCTGATCAAGACTTCTCATAAGATTTCCATATATCTCAAATCTTCTCTGAGCATTGATCAACTCTATCATTGCCTGTATTCCATTAACATTTGACTGTTCAATATACCCCTGTTTAATTGAAAACTTAGGAGTAATTTCCTGTGCATTTTTCTGCTGATCCGGTATGTAGTAGCTCTCTGAATCTGGTCTTACAGCTGTAAAATTTCTTATCATAAGCTTTCCTATCAGCTGGTTGCCTGCATATATGCTTCCGTCTTCAAGGAATGTAATTTTTGATTTTGTATCTGTTATCTGTATTCTCTTACCCTGCTCATTAAGGAGATAGTTACCGTTTGAATCTACAATAAAACCTTCACTATCTCTTAAAAAATGTCCGTTTCTGGTATATTTTATCCCGTTAGGTGTCTGGACACCAAAAAATCCTTCTCCAAATATAGCAAGATCAAAGGGAGCATCTGTTTTAATAAGGTTCCCCTGTGTGGTTATTACTGGTGTGTCGTTAAATCTTGGAAAGACAAAAAGATGGGATGTATCTCCCTTGTTTTCAGGAATATACTGGCTCATCTCCCTAAGGAGCAGTTTTTTAAAGCCGGGTGTGTTTACATTTGCAAGATTGTTAGTGACCACATCAAGCCTTTCAAGAGCTCTCTCTCCACCAGAAGCAAGAACGTATATAGGCTGAAAATTGAGAGCCATTTCTATACCCCTGAAGTTTTACACCTTTTTCGGACAATCTGAAAAAATCTTTATGATTCTTCTGCTGTCAAAAGTTTCATCCTTTCCTGAACAGTTATAATGCTTGTTATCTTGATACCGAAATGGTTTTCAACAGTATACAGCTCTCCTTTTGCTATGAGCTTTCCGTTTACCTTTATGTCAACAGGCTGGTTTATGTATCTGTCAAGCTCAACAATGCTGTTTGGGTTAAGTTTTAGAACCTCTTCAAGAGGCATTGTGGTACTTCCTATCTCAACAGATATCTCAAGGGGAATATCCATAAGAAGGTCAAGCTTTTCCTTTTCTATAAGTTCTGTGACTGGCTGTTCTTCACTTTTTTTCCCTTCCTGCGCCATCTGTGCCCATTCCTGAGCAAGTTTTTCCTGATCTACCTCTTCACTTTCTTCCTCCTGTGTTTCCTGAGCCATTTTTGCCCATTCTTCGGCTAATTTTTCCTGATCTACCTCCTCAGACTGATCTTCAAATTGTTCTTCAGATTGTGTTTCTGCCATTTTTGCCCATTCTTCTGCAAGCTTTTCCTGATCTACCTCTTCGTTAGCCTGCTCTTCCTTTTTTTCTTCTTCTGACATCACTGCTCCTCTTCAAATATAGGTTTTGTTATCATAGCTGCGTACTTATCATTTATCTTTCCAAGCTTTGCATAAAATTTATGTCTGTCTTCTACAAAAAGCCTAAACTCCTGATCTGGAGACACAAAAAGATTAATCTCTGTTCCTTCTTTCCAGGAGAGAATATCTTTGATTTTCAATTTTATTCTTGTTAATTCAAACTCTATCTTAACATTGATCTTTTTTACCTTTTCTTCAATATTTTTTTTCCAGACAGGATCTTCTGCAAAGGCAACCTGTGAGTAAACTATATCTTTTATCGGCAAAAACATACTCTGGGGAAAACAGAAGAAGAACGGAGCCTCATATCCTTCTATATCTATCTTACACTCAACTATGATGACCTTCTCATTAGGAGAAACTATCCTTGCAAGGCTTGGGTTCAGTTCTATTGATCTTATTTCAATCATCACAGGATAAAATGAGTCCCATACCTGTTCAAAAGTTTTCAAAGCTGCATTTATAAAATCATCTATCACCTTCATCTCTAACTTTGTAAACTCCCTTCCTTCCACCTTAAAAGGCTTCGCAGGACCTCCAAAGAGAACGCTGATAACAGTAAAAACAAGCCTTGAATCAACAACAAAAAGGGCGTTTTCCTTCAGCGGTCTCATTGAAAAAATGGTGTAGCTTGAAGGAAGTGGAATTTTAAACAGAAAATTCTGGAATCTTGATATATAAATATTTTCCTTTGTTACCATATTTATCTGGGGAAGTATTTTTCTTGATTCATCTCTGAAAACCTTAATCCATCTTTCAAATATAAGCTCAAATCCGGGAAGCCCACCCTTTTTTATATGTTCAACTTCTGAAAAATCAAAAGGTGACACCTCGGATCTTTTTTCTTCTTCCTTTTTTTCTTCTTTTTCACTCCCCAACAAAGCATCTATCTCTTCCTGAGAGAGAAACTCTTCTGACATAACAAAACCTCTAAATCATTTCTTCGCCTGCCCCGTACTCAATAACCCCTTTCTCTATAAGACCTTTAATTGTTGCGATAATCTTTTTTCTTGCATTTTCAACATCAGATTTTTTAATAGGTCCAAGTATCTCCATATCCTCAAGGAACATCTGGGCAGCTCTTTTTGACATGTTTGACAGAAACTTATCCATAATCTCTGGAGGAGCTCCCTTGAGGGCGATAAGAAGATCATTTTTGTCAACAACTTTGAGAATCTCAATAATAGCCCTGTTGTCCAGCTTAACAATATCTTCAAATTTGAACATTTTTTCTTCAATCGTATCAGCAAGTGATGGATTTTCTTTTCTGATGTCTTCAAGGATCTCCTGCCCTAATTCTTTAGGTAAGACATTAACAATTTCGGCTGCTATATCAACTCCGCTTAATGTTTCTTCCTTTCCTGCTCCAATGGTGAGAAGTTCCTCTTCAAGGGTATTGGCAACCATCTTGAGCATATCGCTTGATATCTTTTCTATAGATGCTATTCTCTTGATAACCTCTTCCTGAACATTAGTTACACCAACCCTTTTTGGAAGAAACTGGATGATCTCCGCTGCCTTTACAGGTTTCATTTGAGAAAGTATAAGGGCTATAACCTGAGGATGTTCATTCTGGATAATATTTGCAACAAATTTTGGATCCATCTTTTCAAGTTCTCTGAATATTGCCTTTCCTTCTTCAACGGTCAAGGTATCTGCAAGAAGTTTTTCTAACTTATCAGGGGGAAGTGCCTGCTCTAATATTTTTTTCAGGTTCTCAGGGGCTATCTTGATCGGTGCTATCTCCCTCAAAGACTCAAATGCCTCTTCAAGTATCTGTTTTGCAACCTCTTTTGAGGGGGGTTCTATTGTTAAGATCTGCTTTATAAGCCTTTCTATTTCGTGCTCTTTCAGATGTTTAAATATTGTTACAGTTGCTTCCTCAGGAAGGAGGGAAAGAAGTATCGCTGCTTTTTCAGGACCTTTAAGACTTTTTTCCTTTTTTTCTTCCGGCACGATCTATCCTGTTTTGTAAATTATTTTTTCAGATACTTTAATATATTTCCTTATTATGTAGTTTATCAAGTTTAAGTTTGTTTTTATGATTTTACCTCCAAGAACTTCTGTCTTTCCGTTTTTTTCAATATGCAGAATCTCAAGCTCCACTTCTAACTTTTCTTCCTGATTTTTTACTTTTACCCTGTCACCTATGTTCAAAGAACCATTAAGGGGATTTATTATACCAAGTCCAGATCGGCTTAGCTCAAAGACACATGCATCTTCAGACATAATAATGTTATCCTTTTCTAAAATAAATTTTCCAAGATCTCTGCAGCAAAAATAAAATCTGTGAAACCTTCTTTTTTCTTTTATTATCGCCGGTTCTCCAACTTTGAAAACTATCTTATCTTCTAATATATCTTTTACATAAGCCTCAAGATTGTATGCTGTGTTTTCGCTGTTTAAGAAAAGTTTAAATTTATCCATCTTTTTAAAAAGTTTTAAAACAGGTAATGGGTTTATTGAATGGAGTATAAGCTGATTTTCTTTAGATATGTTAACAATCCCGCTGAAAACAAGACTGAAATCCATATAATCTCCGTATATTTCACACAACCTTTTTATCTTTATTTCTCCTGAGTATCTTTTGCCATCATCCAAAGGGATGTTCATTTTTACTATCCTCTATCAATACTGTTTAACAGTTCTATAAAATAAATGATTTTTTCTTTTAACTCTCTGGATATACCTTCATTTCCAGAAATTAAAGACTTAATCTCACTGTCTATCTGTCTGATAAGATTGAGTATCTCTTTGTAATTATCAGATGATAAATCTCTATAATTTTTGAGATCATTTTCTAACCAGTTGTAAAGTTCCGTTTCCTCAAAGGGTAAAGCTTTGTTCCCTTCCATTTTTAAAAAAGAAGAAACCCAATGTATAAAAAGTAGTTTTCCTTTCTGGAAAACATCATTACCAGAAAAGCCTGAAATGTAATCTATAAAGTCCTCAAACTTTTCTTCTATCTCAGCTGAACTTTTCTCAGCCTGTCTGAATACCAGTTCTGATTTTTCAACCTTTTTGCTCAGATCTATTATCTCTTCTTTTAATATGTTAAGAGATCCTTCCTGCTCTTCTACTAAGAGTATTATCTCTTCTGAAATACCTGTTATTGTTTTTATATTTTCTTTTATCTCTTCCACAGTGTAACCTGAAGATTCCATCAATTTCTGTACCTCAACAGCCCTTTCAGACTTTTCCTGAAGCTGTTTTGCAATAAGCTCCATTGATCTTGAGATTGAGACAACTGTATCTTCTATCTCTTCTGTTGCTCTCTTTGTTTTTGTGGCAAGGAGTCTAACCTCATCGGCAACCACACCAAAACCTCTTCCGTGTTCGCCTGCCCTTGCAGCTTCAATGGCTGCGTTAAGTGCAAGGAGGTTTGTCTGATCTGCAATAGATTTTATTGTGTTTACAATCTCTTTTATCGTTTCTGACTGTTTTGTAAGTAGATTTACATTTTTTTTCAGAGAGATTACTTCATCTGCAAGTTTTTTTACCTCTCCAATAGAAGAAACTATTACCTGTGATCCTTCAACAGCTTTGTTTTCAACATTTTTTATGTCTTTATGAACATTTCTCACATGTCTGTTCAGATTATCTATAGAAACAGAAAGAACCTCGGAGGACAGGGCAAGATCCAAAACTTTTGTCTGAACAGCTTTATTTCTCCCTTTTGCATCTGAAAAATCTATTGTTAGTGAGATTACTTTTTTGTAAAGGTTATCAGTTCCCTCTATTATTCCGGTTAAATACTCCTCCTCCCATTTCAGAAAATCATAAAACCTTCTTTCCATCTGTTTTAAACTATAATCATTCTCATATGAAAAATTTAAATCTTTCTCCCTTATGTTCCGCAATTTTCTCAAAATATTTTTGACAGGTATAACCAAAGATCTGTATGTGGCAAATTTTCCGTAGGAGCTGATAAATATAACAAAAACAGGTATAAGTGATAAGAAGATCAGAGCCCTGTATAAACTGGTATCTGCTTCTTTATTTAACCTTTTTAAAAAAAGTTCAAGTTCTTTTTTTGTAGATGTCAGGCTTTTTCTGTCTTTATTGATAAGATTTTTGGGTATTGATGCTGTTATATTTTTTAGCCTTTTTGAGTGGTTATCCTCTGGAAGGTCTTTAAACAGTTTTTCAAACTGAACCTCTATTGATTTTTCTTCCAGATCAATGTTTCTATCAATTAATGTTATGGCTGTTTGAACAGAATAATAAAACTTTCTCGCTGTGTCCTCAACAGCAGATATTTCCCTGTATTCTTTAATTTTTATGTAAACATACTGGGTAAGGAGAAAGATAACAGATATCTCTATTATAAGTGTTGCTGTAAGCTTAGCTTTTATACCCAAGTGCTTTCCTTTTTAATCTGTAAATACACGGTAAAGTTTTACAAGAATATCTGCTATATCTCTTGAAAGATCAATTAGTCTGTCAACCTTTTCCTGTGCTTCTAAATGTTTCCCTTCCTGATACAGCTTTATAGATTCAGATCCTGTCTGGTGAAACTCTATATGTTTCTTTTCAAGATCCTTCATCAGCTGAATGGCTTCTGTTCCGTAATTTTGGGCTTTTTGTAATCCTTCAGAGTAATACCACTTCCCAAGACTACAATGGGCGTGATCTACAGGATCAAAACTGATTTTCCCTTCAATAGCCCTTATAACATCCTCCACAAACTCTGCATGCTCTATTATTCTCGTTAAAAGGCTGAATGAATCATCCTTCTTTATTTCTGTAAATAGTTTCCACACACCTTCCCCATTTTTGAATGTTGAGCTTGCTATCTGATCAAGATCTATAGCAATATCAAGAAGATCTTCTATACTATCAATCAGTGTGTTTGCATTTTCAGAAACAGATTTTATCATCTGGGATTGTTCTTCTGTTGATGCTGTCTGCTGCATAATCATTTCTGTAATCTTTTTGCTTGCTTCCTGTATTTTATCAAAGATCTCATCAATCTCTTCAGAGTATTCAGCTCCCTCATTTATAATATCTCTAACATTACTTACTTCTGATTCCGTCTTTTCCATTTCTTCCATTATTGAAGTGACAACATCTCTTATCTCATTTGCGCTCTTTGATGTTTTTTCAGCAAGTTTCCTTACCTCATCAGCAACAACAGCAAAGCCTCTTCCTACTTCGCCTGCCCTTGCTGCTTCTATAGCAGCGTTTAATGCAAGCAGGTTTGTCTGTTCTGTTATCTCAAGTATCACATCAAGTATGTGCTCAATTCCGGAAATTCTTTTTCTCAATTCTGCTGTTGAGTCTGTAAGCCTTGTTATAACATTTACAGACTGTTTTATGTTTGATACTGATTTTTCTATAGATTTTGCACCTTTTTTAACAAGCTCATTTATATTTTCCTGAGCCGTCTGAACATCTGTTATAGAAGATGCAAGATTAGATACGGCAGAACTTATCTGGTTTACAGAACTGACTATATCTTCAAGATTTTCCTTGAAAAGTTTCATCTCATTTCTTATTTTGTAAGCGCTTGCACCTATAAGAGATGTTTCATAAATTGTGAGGGAAAGCTCAGGTGAGGCCTCCTTAATGATTCTGTTAATGTTTCTCTCGGCTGTAACATCTTTCCATGTTGATGCATAACCTATTATATTTCCTTCTGAGTCTGTAACGGTGAACCTGTAGGACTGTATTATATGATTTCCAACTATCAAATCAGCATTTTTTTTCACTTCTCCAGGCTTTAATGATTTCAAAAGCTCTTTAACCTTTTCAGGGTCTTTGTGAAACTTGTGGATTGAAATTCCTATCGGATTTTCCCAGTTAATGTTAAACCCGTAAATCCTGTTAATGTCTTCACCTAAATTTTTTAAAATCTGTTTTCCTCTTTTATTAACATAAATTAGCTCGTTTCCCTCATTTCCAGGTTTGAAATCTGTTGAAGCGATGAATACTCCTTC
>JALTAS010000192.1 GCA_027058925.1 Persephonella sp. | reverse complement strand
TTTATAAGCAGGATAAATTCCGGCTAAGATTCCAGTCAATACAGAAAGAAAAAATGATAAAAAAACCCACTGAAAGGTTAATGTTTTCGGAAGATCAAAAATTAAAAATATAAGTCCTGAAAGAAAAACCCCCATAAAAACTCCAAAAAATCCACCTGCGATGGATATAAAACTTGATTCAAGTACGAACTGAAGTAGTATGTCTGATCTCTTTGCTCCAACAGCTCTTCTTATCCCTATCTCCTCTATTCTCTCATTTATTATCAAAATCATTATAGAAAGAATACCTATCCCACCTATTAAAAAAGAAATTGTTGCTGATATTCCTCCCAGTATACTGAAAATATGTATCGCCTCTTTCTCCATCCTGAGGTAATCGTCAGGTGATAAGACTGTAAAATCTTCTTTTTCTCCTTTTTTTATATGATGCCTTTTTCTCAAAAGCTGACGGATTTTTTTCTTCACATATGGGATATTTTCCCTTTTGTCCACCTGAACATATATCGTGTTTATATAATCAACATTGGCAAGCCTTCTCATGGATGTTTTTAATGGGGTGTAAATCAGAGAGTCCTGATCCTCGCCAGATATATCAACCCCTTTTTCTTCCATCACCCCTATGATCTTGCACGGCACCCTGAATATCAGAATAGTTTTTCCAATAGGATCCCCATTTTTAAAAAGATCTTTTGCCACCTTGTACCCTAAAACTATAACCTTTTGACCTGTTTTTTCTTCATCTTCCGTGTAGAACCTACCCTTTTCAACATTTATGTTTCTTAAATCTGGATAATTTCTTCCGACTCCGATTATAGTTGAAAAAACTGTTGTCCCTCCCTTTCTTACAGGATAAAAAATATGGAATGATGGAAGAACTTTAACAACGTGGTCAACCTGCTGTTTTATGAAGTAAGCGTCAGATAGCTTTAATGTTTTTGCTGTGGTGATACTCCTTTCCCTTCTCCTGAATACTCTTACTTTTCCTGATTTTACAACAACAAGATTTTTCCCAAATTTTTCAACTTCAAGCCTGCTTTTTTCCTTCATTGAGTTTGATATGGAAACCATCGTTATCAGGGCAAAAGTCCCAAATGCCACACCTAATACAGACAGTGCAGACCTTAATCTATACTCTCTGAATATCCTTATTATTACAGCAAATATTAAAAAAAGTTTGTGCATCATTCTCCTATAGCCTCAATAGGATTAAGTTTTGATGCTTTTAATGCAGGATTTAAAACAGATATAACCCCCACTATTACAGAAACTACGACACCAAATGCAAATGAGATAAATGAAAACTTTATGGGGAATTCGGCAACTTTTGTAAGTCCGTAAGCACCTACAAAAGAAAGTACAAAACCTAAAACTGATCCTATAAGTGTTATTAAAACAGCTTCAAGTATAAACTGGATAAGAATATCTTTTCTTTTGGCTCCAACTGCCCTTCTGATGCCTATTTCCTTCTTTCTTTCATTCACAGAGAGAAGAAAGAGGTTTGCAAGAACAAATCCACCGACGGTGAGGGATATTACTGATGATAGCCCAAGGAAAAGAACAAGAGTCCCTGTTAAATTAACAAGAAACCTTATTATCTCTGTAGGTGAAAGAATAAAAAAATCGTCTGACTGATACGGTCTTAAATGATGGTTCTGTCTTAATATCTGGCGCACCTTCTCCACTAATCTTTCTACATCAGAACCTTTCTCAAACCTGATTCTTATTGAGTTTATATACTTAAAATCATGATTTATTTTGGACATAACTGTTGTGTAAGGCATAAGTATCCTGTCGTCAAGATTTCTTCCTGTTGGGGTTGTTCCCCTTCTTGATAAAACACCCAAAACCTTACAGGGAAGTTTGTTTACAAGTATCATCTTGCCTATTGGATCTGTTCTTTCAAAAAGCTCTTTCTTTACATAAAGACCTATAACACATACATTTTTTTTCCTTCTAAGTTCTTCTTCATTAAACATTCTTCCTTCTATAAGATACCAGTTCCATGCCTCCTCAAACCGGGTAGAAACCCCGTAAGCTCTTGTTGTTATTATGTTTCCCCTGTAGTACACCTGTGCCTCATCAACATAAAGAACAGGCATTATAAGTTTTATCTGGGGAATGTTCTTTTTGAGAATTTCAATATCCTGCATCGTAAGGGTTTTTTTCCTCTGTCTTATGCCTCTTTCTTCCCTTGAGCCGCTGAATATCAGTATACTTTCAGGCCCAAAAACATCAATAATCTGGTGGGCCCGGTAGTAAGAACCCTGAACAGATGCAACTATTATTGATAGAGAGGCTACCCCAAATGCTATACCTAAAAGGGAAAAGAATGTCCTGAGCTTATACGATCTGACAGCGATAAGTGACTGTTTTAGAAGATTTATAAATTTTTCCATTACATAGTTTTGAATCTTATTGTTGTTACTGCCCACTGCTTTTCATCTCTATCTATCTCATTGAACTTCCAGCTCTGGACATACTCTTTGATTTTCTGGTCTATCTTTTTATTTCCTGTTGTTTCAAGTAGCTGAACCTTGTAAACAGTTCCATCTTTTCTTATCCACAGTTTTACTCTTACTGAAGGAGGTGGAACGGCTGTTTTTATCACAGGAGGATCAGGTCTGTATATGAGCTTTCTTCCTATAGCTGTTCCTTTTGCAGATCTATCAAATTTTGATAGCTCTGTTCCAAAAGAAGGGTTAAACTTTCCTATTGTAATAGCCTTAAACTCTTTTATTTTTCCTGTTTCTGCAGGAATATCAGAAAACTCTCCTATATCAACCTCTTTTTCAGGTAAGGTTATTTCTTTTTCTGAAAGATTTTCAACTTCAGGAAGAACAGGCGTAATAGCAGGGACAGAAGGAACTTTGCTCACCTTTTTTCCCGATGATACGGCAGGTTTTGAAACTTTTTTATGAATGGTTTTTTTCTTCTGTATCTTTTTCTTTACTGTTTTTTTCTTTTTTGGAACAGGTTTTAATGTTATATACCTGATTTTTGGTTCTTTTTTCTCAATAGGCTGAACATCTGTTGTGAATACCTCCAAAAATCCTAAAAATACAAGGTTGACAACTAAACCTATCAGTAGTGAAATAATAAGTACTTTCTTATTAAGATAGCTCTGATTTTGAAAATAAATTTCCATAGGTATATTTTATGCCATGGATTAGATGCAGGCAAGGAGATGGAATTTAAAAATTTAGCGATCTTAGGAAGTGGAAGCTGGGGGACAGCTCTTGCTCAGGCATTTTCTGAAAAGTTTAAAAATGTTTTTATATGGGGAAGAAATCCTGAAGTGATAGACTGTATAAACAGAAAAAAGGAAAATTCAAAATACCTTCCCGGTATTACTCTGAAAAAAAATATCCATGGTAGTGAGGATCTTCATTTTGTTTTTGAAAGGGGTGACATAGTTATAATAGCTGTTCCCACCCAGAGTATAAGAGATCTTCTTAAAAGAATAGACTTCCCTGTTGAAAAACCTGTTATATCTGCATCAAAAGGAATTGAAATTCAGAGCCTGAAGCTTATCTCTGATGTTATTCAGGAAACGCTACAGATAGATAGAAATCTGGTATTTGTTTTATCTGGACCCTCTTTTGCGAAAGAGGTTGCTCTGGGGCTTCCTACAGCTGTAACTCTTGCAGGAGAGACAAATCTGGGAGAAAAAATTCAAAACAGGATGAACACAGGCTCTTTCAGGCTTTATTTGAATGAGGACATAAGAGGTGTTCAGATTGGAGGGGCTGTAAAAAATGTTATAGCGATAGCAACAGGGGCAAGCGATGGTCTGGGTCTTGGAAATAACGCAAGGGCAGGTCTTATAACAAGAGGACTTTTTGAGATGACAAAGGTTGCAAAGATATTTGGTGGAAAACCCCAGACACTTTACGGACTTTCAGGAATGGGGGATCTGGTTCTTACGGCAACAGGAGAGCTGTCAAGGAACAGAAGGTTTGGATTTCTTCTTGGAAAGGGTCTTCCTGTAGAAAAAGCATTAAAAGAAGTGGGACAGGTTGTTGAGGGTGTTAAAACTGTTAAGGCTATAAAAAGGATTATAGATGAAAAGAAAGTAGATCTTCCAATATCTGATGTTGTTTACAGAGTTGTTTATGAAGGTCTGTCTCCCTCTGAAGCTGTAAACATACTGATGAACAGACAGCCAAAAAGGGAGGAGTTTTAAATAACTTTATGTTTTTTTGCTATCGTAATCAAAAGGTATGCTATCCCTACCCCTATGATAGAAAAAAATAGAAGAATACCAATATGTCCATATTTTAACAGCATATCCGCAAGCTTTCTGTTTTTCTGCTCTGTTTTTTTTGCCTCTGTCAAAAATTGCTCGTAAGCTTTTAATGTTTCTATAAGCTGTTTTTCAACGAACCTGTTTTCTCCTTTTAATGCCTTTTGTGTAAGCTTGTACATTATGTAGTAATAAACCTCTTTGTTGTAAGCTTCAGAATATCCTAACTTCTCAAATCCTTTTCTTGGATCTACAGCCCTGTATGTGTCATCTGAAGGATCATAATATATCAATCCTATCTGCAGATCAGGGTATTTTTCCAGGATTTTTTTTACCATCTCTCCTTTTTCAATTTTATAAAGATAAACTGACAATCTCCCGTAAGCTGATGCTTTTTCTTCTTTATTACTGCAGCCGTATACGAAAGCTATAAGTAAAACAAAAATGATAGGGTAAAAGATTCTCATCATTTTATAAATATATTCTTTATTTTGTAAAAAGCTTTGCCACAGCTTTAAAAAAATCTTTCTGAGGCAGAAAAATTTGATCTTCTGAAAATAAAGTCTGAATTTCAGGATCAACTCCTGCTTTAAAAAGGATTTCCGGATTTTTAATTTTTCCTGTAAAACCTTCTTCAGAAGGCAGAAATGATCCAATATGGTCTATTAAAAGCTCTTTTTCTGTAAATAAAAAATTGATTTTATTGATCTCTTTTTCAGAGGTAATTCTCATAACTATTTTTAGAGTGTCATCTTCACAAGCACAAACAGAGGAGATCTCACAAAATAAGCCTCTTAATCTAAAACTTACCTGATCTAATATCTGAATGTTTTCGTCCGGGTACTCAATCAGTATTGATATATTATTTCCAAGTTTGTTAAAAACTATATTTTGGACCTTCATCTTTTTAATTTTTCTGCCAGAGCCATTGCTCCGAAAGCCCCGCTGTACTCACCTAAATCTGCCCTTTTGATTTTAACATCTCTGAATGGAAGCTCAAAGGCTATTTTCTTTAGCTCTGCTGTTGCAAGATCAATGACCGCAGGATAGTACGCAGGTATTCCACCTCCGATTATTACCCTGTCTGGATTAAATATGTGAGTTATGTTCATAAGACCTACCGCAAGATGTCTGGCAAATTCCTCAAGGGCTTTCATCGCCTCAAGCTTACCTTCATTTGCAAGGATTATTATCTGTGATGAAGGGATACTCTGATCTGTAAGAAAAAAATAAAACCTTTCAAGTCCATAAGAAGAAACATAAGCCTCAAGGCATCCTTTTCTTCCGCAGTGGCACCTCCAACCGTTTATATCAATCGTGATGTGACCTATTTCCATCGCGCTACCGGAAACACCGCTTACAAGCTCTCCGTTTATAACCACACCTCCTCCAAGGCCTGTTCCAAGCGTAAGACACACAACTATTTTTCCCCCTTTCCCTGCCCCATACATATACTCACCGTATGCTGCAGCTGAAGCATCATTCTCAATAACAACAGGAACACTCAACTCTTCTTCCAGTATCTCTTTAAGATCTATACCCTCTAAAAACTTTATGTTTGGAGAAGCTGTCAGTTTTCCTGTTTTTTTATCGTAAAGCCCTGCTATTCCTATCCCTATAGATTTAGGATGAAAGTTTTTACACAGCTTCTTTATCTCGGTAAGAATGCTATCAAACCTGCTTTCTGTAGGGATTTTGCCTTTTTTTACATCACTGCCGGATTTTCCGGCAAATTTTATAAATGTTCCTCCTATATCTATACCTAAAACGCTCATACTCTCTCCTTCAAAATTGATATCAGTATCTTCATCATTTCTGGCATCGCTTTTGGGTCTGTTGCTGTTATTAGGTTTCCGTCAACCTCAACAGGTTTTCCTGTGTAAATAGCCCCTGCATTCTGGATATCGTCCTTAATTGAAAAAAAGCCTGTTACCCTTTTGCCCTTTATAATCCCTGCAGATATTAAAGCCCAGGGACCGTGGCATATTGCTGCGACTATTCTGTTTTCTGTGTATGCCCTACGGATAAACTCAAGTGTTTCCCTGTCTCTCCTAAATCTGTCAGGAGCATAGCCTCCAGGTATAAAAACAGCCTCATACTGGTGTGCGTTTTCAGGGTCAATCCTGTGTGATGAATGGAATATCAGACCTTTTTTGCCTGTAAACTCTCCTATCTTAGGTGCTAAAACATCAACGATAAAACCTTCTTCCTTAAACCTGTAAAAAGGATATATAAACTCAACATCCTCAACAAAATCTTCAAGAAGAATGGCAATTTTTTTACCATCCATTTTGATTTGCCCTCCTTATTTTATGTGTACTATTGTAACCCCCATGCCTCCCTCATTGTAAGGGGCATCTTCATAATCAATTCTATAAGGAAGTTTATTAAGGTATTCCCTTACAGCTTTTCTCAAAACTCCTGATCCGTAGCCGTGGATAATTCTCAGTGTTGAAAAGCCTTCAACAATAGCCCTGTCAATAAAATGTTCAAGTTCTTTAACGGCCTCATCTTTTGTTTTTCCTATAAGCTTGATTTCAGGTCTAAAGGGGGTTTCTATTTTCCTGCTGAAAGAAAATCTGGTTTTTTTCTCTTTTTTTTCTTCATTAACCTTTTCAATATCTGAGATATCAACCCAGATTTTAATGCCGTTAAAGTTTATGTTTGCTCTGTTTTCTCTTATTGATATAACCTCACCAACAGAGTTTTTTCCTCTTATCCTGACCCTATCTCCGATGTTGAGATCTTCCTCTTTTGTTTCTTCTTGAGGAATATTTATCTGCTTTTTCTTCTGTTTTATGAAGTCCTCAAGAGATTTTCCTGATCCTGAAGCTTTCAGTTCCTGAAGTATCCTGTAGCCTTCTTCTCTTATACTTCTTATGTAGTTCTCGGTTTCTTCCCTGATGATCTTCCAGTTTTCCTTCCTGTATTTTTCAAATTTCTCATTTAAACTGGCATACTTTTCCTTTTCTTTATTCAGCTCTTTTTTTAGTTTTTCTACATCAGAAAGTTCTTTTTCATATCTTGATTTGTAAATCTCGAGCTCCTTTAAAGCCTCTTCAAATCTATGGTAATTTTCATTTATCTGTCTTTTTGCCATTTCCAGTATTTCCTGATCAAATCCTAATTTTTCAGCTATGTAAAAGGCCATACTTTCTCCGACAGAGTTGTAATGTAAGGTGTATGTTGGGGTTAGCTTATCCCTGTCAAAACCTACAGATGCAACAGAGAAATAGCTGTCTGAAAGGGCGTATATTTTTATCTGTCTAAAGTGTGTCGTGGCCATAACATAACAGCCTGTATTTTTTAGTTTTTCAAGCACTCCTATGCCTATTGCAGAACCTTCGTCTGGATCTGTTCCGGGAATTAGTTCATCAAGAAGAACAAGGCTTTTTTCTGTAACATTTTTTAATATGTCTTCAATGTTGAGTATATGGGCTGAAAATGTTGATAGATTGTGCTCAATGGACTGCATATCTCCTATGTCTGCAAATACACCATCAAGAACAGGCAAAACACTTCCTTCTTCCACAGGAACAGGTATCCCTGATTGAACCAAAAGAGCAGAAAGACCTGCTGTTTTCAGTGCTACAGTTTTTCCTCCGGTGTTTGGACCTGTTATCACAATGCCTTTGTTTATCTTTATATTTATTGGTTTAAACTCTTTTTTCAGCATAAGAAAAACAGGATGTTTTACCCCATAAAGCTCAAACCTTTCTGATATTTCAGGAAATATGCATCTGTGTTCCTTTGAGTATTTGCCTATGGTGTAAAGGATGTCAAGCTTGATTATTGCTTCAAAAGATTTCTTTATAAGATCTGCCTTTTTCCTGAGTATGTCTGTAATAAACTTTAATATCCTTCTTATCTCTATCTGCTCTCTCAGTTTTAGATCTGAAAGCCTGTTGTTCAGCTCTACAACCGCTACAGGTTCAAGGTACACAGTCTGCCCTGAGGATGATCTGTCCTGTATTATCCCCTTTATTTTTCCTGAGAAGTTTAGTTTGACTGGTATTACATATCTGTCTCTTCTAATCGTTACAATCCTTTCCTGAATAATATCAGAATATTTCTGGCTGTTTATCATTTTTTCAAGGGTTGATATTATCTGTTTTTCTATCTCTTTTATCCCTTTCCTTATGCTGTACAGATCCCTGCTTGCTGTATCTTTTACCATTTCTGAATCATCTATGCTTTCTGCTATTATTCTCTCTTTTTCCCTTGATGAGTAAAGGTTTTTGTATATT
>JALTAS010000191.1 GCA_027058925.1 Persephonella sp. | reverse complement strand
CCTACAGATGTGATTCCGTCAACAACAAGAATACAGTCTTCAAGCTTACCTGAAACTTCTCCCAAAAACTTAACATCATGGTAGGTTGTTGTTGATGTTTCAGACTGCTGGACGAATATGCCTTTTATATCAGGAAACTCTCCTATAATCTGGAGAACTTTTTCTTTATCGTAAGTTTTACCCCATTGTATCTCATAATCTATAACTTTCAGCTCAAAGGCTTCTGCTAACTCTTTCCACCTCTGTCCAAATTTTCCGGCATTGATAATGAGAACCCTGTCTCCTTTTCTGAAAAAATTAAGAACTGAGGCTTCCATTCCACCTGTTCCTGAAGATGCAAGAAGAATAACATCTCTCTCTGTTTTCAGGAGTTTCTGGAGTTTTTTTCTTACATCTAAAAATATCTTAGTAAACTCAGGTGTTCTGTGGTGTATTATCTGCTGTCCAAGGGCTTTTATAACCTGAGGTGGAAGAGGAACGGGACCAGGGGTAAACAGCCTCTCCTTTATAAACATAAATCCTCCGATTTTTTTGTATCTATTATATCAAAATTGCACCTGTTAAATCTGACTGTTTTGCCCTCATAATTTTTGAAAATTATGTACTGGTCTGTTTTCTCAATTATGTACTCAGGCTGAAGTGGAACCTTACCTAAACCTCCAGGCAGGTCAACAGCATAAGTTGGAATGGCTATTCCTGAGACTCTACCCCTTAGATACTCAATTATCTCTATTCCCTTATCTATCGGTGTCCTGAAATGGAGAACACCTTTTGTAGGATCACAGTAAAAAAGGTAGTACGGCTTTATTTTAACCTGTATCAGTGATCTAAAGAGCTTTTCCATTGTTTCAGGATTATCATTTATTCCCCTCAAAAGAACTGTCTGATTTAAAACAGGTATTCCTGCTGAGAGAATATTTTTTACAGCCCTTTTAACAACATCTGTTACCTCATCAGGATGGTTAAAATGGGACACAATCCATACCTTATCATTCTTCTCAAGTATCTCAAGAAGCCCTTCATCAAAAAATCTGTATGGATTTACAACAAGTTCCCTTGTTCCTATTCTTATGCTTTCAACATGATCAATGCTCTGGAGGTTTTCCAGAATAAACTCTATCTTTCTGTTAGGTAGTGTTAACGGATCTCCTCCTGATACGATAACTTCTTTTATCTGCTTATTTTCTTTTATATATCTGAACATCTTAATATAATCTTCGTATTTCCTTGCCTTTTCTTCTTCAAGGAAGATCCTTTTTCTCATACAATGTCTGCAGTAAACGGAGCAAAAATTTGTTGTTCTGAACAAAACCCTATCAGGGTATCTGTGGGTTAGGCCGTTAACGGGGCTCAGTATCTCTTCCTTAAATGGATCAAAATTCCCTTCTGACTGTATAAATGGATCAATCTCTTCACAAGAGGGAAGAATCTGCTTCAGTATAGGGTTTTCTAAATCGGAAAAGTCCTTGACAAGAGAAATATAATAGGGCGTTGTTCCTGTCCTGAATACCTGCTCAACTTTTTTCAGTTTTGATAGGTCTTTTCCTATAACTTTTCCTATCTCATTTATGTTTTTTAATCTGTTCCTTATCTGCCATTTCCAGTCTTCCCATTCCCACCTTGAGACATCTTTCCACTGAGAAATTTTTTTCCAGTAGTCCTTTTCCAATATCCTCAACTTACTCCCCCCTCAAACTGTGAACCACAACCTCGTTACTAAAAAGGTTTACCATTACAGTGATCGTGTAGATAACCATATAAACAACCACAACCTTTTCGTTAACTTTCTTATATAAATATATCCTTATAAATGAAAGAAACGTGAAAACTACCCCAACCAATCCCCCAATAATCATATGGATTTTAAAAGGCTGTACATCCTGATTCATTGATCTAAGATAATTTATCTCCTCTAATCCTGTCAGAGTAGCACCTACTGCAATAATACTTCCTAATATAACTATCCCTCCTGCTATTTTTGATACAACTTTTTTCTGTGAAACAACAGAGGCGATTTCAAAAAATAAACCTAAAAGGGGGATTAAAACCCCAAACCTTCCTAACATTGCATGAACAAGGTTGTATTCCAATTCAAGCTCCGATATATTAATTGACGAAAGATATTATAAATAAAATCTGGAGGAGGGCAATATGCTGAAAAAA
>JALTAS010000190.1 GCA_027058925.1 Persephonella sp. | reverse complement strand
GTAATACATTATCATCTTCAAGTCCTTTTAAAATACCTTCAAAAATATTTTTTCCATCAACAGGCTCTTTTGTTACTATCTTAACATCTCTACCTTTAAAAATCTCATACTCTTCTTTGTTTTTCAGTTTCCTGTCAAGTCCAGGGGATGAAACCTCAAGTATGTAAGAAACTGGAATCAGATCTTCCACATCAAGAAGAGCGCCTATTCTTCTGCTTATCCATTCACAGTCTTCTATGCTTGTTCCTTCAGGATTGTAAACATATATCCTTAAAACAGGTTTACCTGCGGTTATGTACTCAACATCAACAAGCTTCAAGCCTCTCTCCTCAACAAGAGGCTGGAGCATCTCCTTTACTCTTTCAACTATATTCTCACCCAATCTACAAATCTCCCTGCTTTTTTCAGGATTAAATATAAGAATTTTGAAGTGAAATTTCAAAGCTTTAGAGGGAAAGCACTTCCTCTTCTTTCTTCTCTGCCAGCTGGTTTATCTCTTTTATGTATTTGTCTGTTATCTTTTGAAGCTGTTCAAGGGCTTTTTTTACATCATCTTCTGAAAACCCTTCTTTTTTTAGCTCTTCAAGTTTTTCTTTGTCGTCTCTTCTCACGTTCCTAACAGCTATCCTTGCTTCTTCAGCAAGCTTCCCGATAAACTTTACGATCTCTTTCCTCCTTTCTTCAGTCATAGGGGGAAGTATAATCCTGATTATGTTCCCTTCAGTCTGTGGATTTGCTCCAATGTTTGCATCTCTTATAGCTTTTTCTATAAGGGGGACTGCATTCTGATCCCACGCCTGTATAACTATCTGTGATGGTTCTGGTATTGTTATTGTTGCAAGCTGTTTTAAAGGCATTTCTACGCCGTAATAATCTATTTTTATGTTCTCAACAATAGCTGTTGATGCTCTTGATGTTCTTATTCCGGCAAGCTCTTCTTTAAATTTTTCCACAGCTTTTTTCATCCTTTTTTCAGCATCTTTCAGGTATTCCTGTATCATCCCGACCTCCTTTATCTGCTATTAGAAACTTACACTTTTATTATATCACGGCATATGTCAGGACTTTTTCTTTGATTCGTTTACTTATTTAAAACTGTGGAGGTATTGTATGAGATACATTTTTGTTTTTATGGCTGTTTTTATCTTTTTTGCAGAAGCAAAAGAGATGAACTCTCTCTTTGGGATCAAGATAGGACAAAGTATATCTGAACTTAAGATCGCTGAATGCAAAAAGTATGGAAGTTATGAAAAATGTAAAGTAACAATTCATCCGTCTGAAAAATACGATATGGAAATTAATGTAGTTTTATATAAAAGTAAACAGAAGGTAATTGTTCAGGAAGTCTTTCTGAATCCTGAGGACTGTTTTATAACTTTAGGATACCTTATAAATACTATTTCAAAGGAGTTTAACATTACTTTTTCAAGAAAATTTGATGAAAATGAAATCAAGTTAACTGGAAAATCTGGCAGAAACAAAGTAATTGCTTACTGTAAAGTAACAAGAGTATTAGACTTAAAGTTTTACAACCTGACAATTAAATTGATAGGTTCAAACAACTTTTGAGCCTATAGGCTCTCCAAGGAGTATTTTCATTATGTTTCCTTTTTTCTTTATGTTAAAAACAACGATAGGAAGTTTGTTTTCCATACAAAGTGTTAAGGCTGTATGATCCATAACTTTAAGACCTTTATTAATAACTTCAAGATATGAAACTTCTCTGAGGAGCTTTGCATCTGGATACTTCATTGGATCTTTGTCGTATATACCGTCAACCTTGGTTGCTTTAAGAAGAACATCAGCTTTTATTTCAGCTGCTCTTAAAGCTCCTGTGGTGTCTGTTGTAAAAAATGGACTTCCTGTCCCTGCAGCAAATATGACAATTCTCCCTTTTTCAAGGTGTCTTATCGCCCTTCTTCTGATGTAAGGCTCTGCTATCTGCCTCATCTCAATGGCAGACATAACCCTTGTTGGAACATCCTTTTTTTCAAGTATGTCTTGAAGAGCAAGGGCGTTCATAACTGTGGCAAGCATCCCCATATAGTCTGCTGTCGCCCTGTCCATACCCATTGAGGAGCCATTCACCCCTCTAAAAATATTTCCTCCTCCTATAACTATAGCTATCTCAGCCCCTATCTCATAAACAGATTTTATTTCTTCTGCAAGTTCATCAATAAAAAGGGGATCTATCCCATAGTCAAGATCCCCCATAAGTGCTTCTCCTGATAGCTTTAGAAGAATCCTCCTGTAGCGGAGTCCCAACTTTTATTCTCCTATCTCGTATCTTGTAAACCTTCTTACCTGTATGTTTTCCCCAAGTTTTGCTATGTACTCTTTTATAAGATCCTCTACAGTCTTTTTGTCATCTTTAATATAAGGCTGTTCAAGAAGACATACCTCTTTAAGGAATTTTTCAACCTTACCTTCTGCTATTTTTTCTGCTATATGTTCAGGTTTTCCTTCAGCTATAGCTGCTTCCCTTGCTATCTCCCCTTCTTTTTCTATAACCTCTTTTGGAACTGTATCTCTGCTGACATACTGTGGTCTCATTGCGGCTATCTGAAGGGCGATCTCGTTTGCAAGCTCTTTAAAAAGCTCATTTTTTGCAACAAAGTCTGTTTCACAGTTAAGCTCAAGAAGAACACCTACTCTTCCACCTGCATGGATGTAGGCATGGATAATACCTTCTTTTGTTTCTCTTCCTGCTTTTTTAGCTGCTTTTGCAATTCCTCTTTTTCTCAGAAGCTCAACAGCTTCCTCAAGATTTCCATTTGTTTCTTCAAGGGCTTTTTTACATTCTAATATGCCTGCACCTGTCATCTCTCTGAGTGTTTTAACAAGTTTTGCATCTACAGCCATTATTTCAACTCCTCCTTTGCTTCTTCAATTTCTTCAGGAAGTTCTTCTTTTATTTCTTTATCTATAGCTTCCTCTAAAGCCTCTTCCTTTTCTGGTGAATTTGCTCCATGAATTCCTGACTCAACAATACCAACCTCAGCAACACCTTCTTCCTGAGCTTTTTTCATAAGTTCCGCTTCCACGCTCTCTGTTTCCACCTGAGCCCCTACAGACTCCTGAAGTGATTTACCTTCAATAACAGCATCTGCTATCTTTGTTGTTATCAGATTTATCGCCTTTATAGCATCATCATTTCCAGGTATTGGATAATCAATAACATCAGGATCACAATTTGTGTCAGCTATGGCTACAACAGGAATACCTAATTTTTTGGCTTCTTTCACAGCAAGCTCTTCTCTAACGGTATCAACCACATAGAGAATGTCAGGTATTTTTTCCATATCTTTGATTCCGCCTAATATCTTTTCCAGCTTTTCCTTTTTCTTTTTGAGTTTTACAACCTCTTTTTTTGGAAGAATCTCAAATGCACCTTCGGCTTCCATCCTTTCAAGTTTTCTCAACTTGTCAATAGATTTTCTTACTGTGAAAAAGTTTGTGAGAAGTCCTCCTGGCCATCTTTCATTAATGTAGTAAGCACCACATCTTTCAGCCTGTTCTTTTATTATGTCTTTTGCCTGTTTTTTTGTCCCAACAAACAAAACTGTTGATCCATTGGCAACCTCATCTCTCACAAATTCCCAGGCTGTTTTAAACAGCGGGATCGTTTTGGCAAGATCAACAATATGAATCCCATTTCTCTTTGTAAAGATGTAAGGAGCCATCTTGGGATTCCATCTTCTGGTCTGGTGACCAAAGTGCACTCCTGCTTCAAGGAGTTCTCTCATTGAGATTTCAAACGGCATAACACTACCTCCTAAGGGTTTATTCTTCCGCCTCCCAATAACCACAAAGGGCAACCCTTTTGTAGCGGGAAGCGTGTTTATTTGACTGACAGCAAAAACTTAAATAATATATCATATTTATCTGTCAAATACCACACAAAAAGGAAATAAATGAAAATACTTTACAGATACCTTTATAAGAAACTTACCGTATATCTGCTAATACTGGTTCCTTCATTCTCTTTTGTCGCAATACTTGCAGAGCTTATAGAACTGCTCAGAAAAGCTAAAAATCTGGATTTTACTGCTATACTTCTATACACGGCATACCAGACTCCAGAAAAGATATACTATATTCTTCCTGTGTCAATGGTTGTTGCTTTTTTTCTCCTTGCAAAAGATCTTATCAACTCAAGGGAGATATATCCTATTTTGCTGAATGGTTTATCTCTTAAAAAGATCGGTCTTTCCCTTTTTATTTTTCCAGCATTTGTTTCAGGTATTCAACTTTTAAATCTTGAGTTTTTGATGCCTGAAGCAAAAAAAAATGCAGAGCAGATATACCAGATAATAAAGAAAAAACCTAAAGCAGAACCTCTTATCGCTTACAACTCATGGGTAACAATAAACAAAAGAACCTTCCTTTATTTCTCATTTTTTGATTTAAGAAAAAAAGAGGGAAAGGGTCTTATTATTTTGAGATATGATAAAGATTTTAATCCGGTAATGAGAATAGAAGGGGAGAGCTTCAGGATAGATAAAAATATCTCTATTAAAAAAGGCAAAGTTATCACAATAAATAGCTTATCTCAGATAAACCTGAAGAAGTTCAGCAGTTTTATTTTTCCTGAAAAGATAGATGTTGAAAACTTAAAGAAACTGATTAAGGTCAAAAAACCCGTTTCTATAAAACAGCTTTACAGATCAGCAAAAATTGCTGAAAAATTTGGATATCCTTCAGCTTACTACTGGAGCAAGATGTACTCAAAACTTTCAACGGTTATTGCTCCGCTTATACTTAGCTTTTCATTTTATCCTTTTATTTGGAGTAGAAGAAAGTACACTGTAGTCCTGATGGCCTTTCTACTTTTAGGATACTGGTACTCAATAGCATTTCTTTCAACCATTGCTCAGAGTAATGTGATTCCCTTTTACGGGATATTTACCGTTGATATCATTTATATCATGATTGGGCTTATTTTTTATAAAAAACTGAAGTTCAGTGAGCTTTAGGATAAGAGCCTAAGATTTTGAAAAATGGTGATTTTTCCTGCAGTTGCTCAAGAGCATCTTTCACTTTTTTTTCTGATATATGCCCTTCTATATCTGTAAAGAATATATAATCCCAGGCCTCTCTTTTTGAAGGTCTTGATTCTATCTTCGTCATGTTAATACCGTGTTTGTAAAGGGGTTCAAGGGTTTTATACAGTGCTCCCACTTCATTTTTTAGAGAAAAAACGAATGTTGTTTTATCATTCCCACTTGGAGGAGGTATATTTTTTCCTATAACTAAAAACCTTGTGTAGTTGTGGGTATGTCTGTCTATTTTTCTTTCAAGTATGTGCAGTCCATAAATATCAGCCGCAGCTTCACTTGCTACCGCTGCAGATTCGTAATCATCTTTAGCCATTTCTGCAGCTTTTGCGGTTGATTCAACCTCTATGAGCTGAACATCAGGCATATTTTTTGTAAGCCATTCTCTGCATTCAGCAAGAGCATGTCTGTGTGAATACACCCTCACGATCTCACCTTTATTTGGATTTATTCCCATAAGGTGAAGAGATATTTCAAGTATAACTTCACCGGTTATTTTGAGGGGATAATCCACAAGAAGATCAAGTGTATAATTTACGATCCCTTCTATAGTATTTTCCACAGGAACTACACCGTAATCGGCTTTTTCTTTCAGTATCTCCTCAAAAACATCTTTTATTGTCTGGACTGGTATGTGCTCAACAGCCTGACCAAAATGTTCAATAGCTGCCTGATGGGTAAATGTAGCTCTTGGTCCCAGATAGGCTACCTTCAAACTTTCCTCTGTAGATCTGCAGGCTGAAATAATCTCTCTGAAAACCGGTTTTATAAAATCTGTTGGAAATATTTCTCCTAATTTTTTGTTAAGGCTTTCCAGCCTATCAAAAATCTTCTGCTCTCTGCTTGGAACATAAATAGGAAGGTTGTATCTTTTTTTTACCTCTCCTACTTCTCTGGCAAGTTTTGCCCTTTCGTTTAGAAGCCTGAGGATCTCCTCATCTACCTTATCTATTTCCTGTCTGAGCCTTTCTAATCTGTCTGTGTAATCCATCATAGAAGTGTCCTCTGGACTATATCAAGAAGTACTTTATGTATTTTTCCTCCTCCTGCAACAACATTTCCATCAAGCTCTTTTTTTCCCTCAAAGTTTGTGCAAACTCCTCCTGCTTCCTCTACTATAAGAAATCCAGCTGCTATATCCCATTTTGAAAGCTTCATTTCAAAAAAACCATCAAAAACTCCTTCAGCTGTCATTGCAAGATCAACAGCTGCTGCACCAGGTCTTCTTACAGCTGAGAATGTTATCATAGCCTCCTTAAAAGCTTTTAGATATGAATCAATCTCCTCCTCATATCTGAAAGGAAAACCTGTTGTTACGATAGCCATATCAACAGGCCTGTCTGAGACTTTTATTCTACCCCCGTTAAGGTATGCTCCTTCTCCTCTCCCAGCCCAGTAAAGTTTGTCAAGCATAGGGACATATATAGCTCCTGCTATTATCTCATCATCTTTTTGTAAAGCCACAGAAACGGCAAAAATCTCAAAACCGTTAATATAGTTTTTTGTTCCATCAAGAGGATCAACAATCCATAAATACTCACTTTTTTCGTTACCCGATATTCCTTCTTCTTCTCCTAAAAAACTGTGGTGTGGGTATTTTGAAAGTATAAAATCTTTTATCCTATCTTCTGAAAGCTTATCAACAAATGTTACAAAATCCTTCTTTGCTTTATACTCAACATCTTCCCTTTTTACAGTTTTAAAGTTTTCTTTGAGTATGTATCCACCTAACACTGCCGCTTCTTTTGCAGTCTGAACAAACTCCTGTATATTCAACAAACTCTCCTTATTCTTTTTTTGTTATTGCCTCAAGACATGGAAGCTGTTTTCCTTCAAGAAGTTTCAGAAACGCTCCACCTCCAGTTGATATGTAACTTATATCATCAACAACTCCAGCCTTGTGAATTGCATAATCTGTATCCCCACCTCCTGCTATAGATAACGCGGGAGATTCAGCTATCGCATGGGCAAGGGAAAATGTTCCGTACTTAAATTTGTCTATCTCAAAAACCCCCATCGGTCCGTTCCAGATTATGGTCTGGGCGTCTTTGAGTATTTCCTTTATCAATGTTACAGAGGCATGTCCTATATCAAGACCGAGCCAGCCTTTCGGTATTTCCTGCCACGCAACCTCAATAACAGGTGTCTGTTCAGAAACAGCCTGCCCGCAGGTAAAGTCAACAGGCAGGTAAAATTTGACGCCCAAATTTTTTGCTTTTTCAATCACAGAGTTTGCCTCGCTAAACATATCGTCTTCAACTAATGAACTTCCAACATCATAGCCTTGTGCCTTCAGGAAAGTGAAAGCCATTGCACCACCTATAAAAATCTTGTCAACCTTTTCTAAAAGATGAGTAATGACTCCAAGCTTTGAAGAAACCTTTGATCCACCTATGAAAGCAACAACAGGTCTCTGGGGATTAACAAGCGCTTTCTCAAAATACTTTAGCTCCCTTTCAAGCAGGAAACCCATAACAACCGGCTGTATGTAATCCTTTATACCGTACATTGATGCATGTTTTCTGTGGCATGTCCCGAAAGCATCTACCACATAGATATCTGCAAGTGATGCAAGAGCTTTTGCAAATTCAGGGTTATTTTCCTCCTCACCTTTATGAAACCTCAGGTTTTCAAGGAGAACAACCTCACCTTCTTTCATTGATTTAACTGTTTCTTCAACATCTTTACCTACACAGTCTGGAAGAAACCTGACTTCCTTTTCAAGCAGCCTTTCAAGTCTTTTTGCAATAGGATAAAGGGAATACTTTGGATTTCTCTCCCCTTTTGGCCTTCCAAGGTGTGAGGCAAGAATTACCTTCGCATTTCTATCTATTAGGTAATTTATTGTTGGTATTGTTTCCCTTATTCTGACATCATCAACTATATTCCCGTGCTCATCAAGGGGAACATTGTAATCAACCCTGACAAAAACTCTTTTTCCATTAACATCAACATCCTCAAGAGTCATGTATCCGTTGAACATCCTGACCTCCTAAAATGGTAAGTCATCCTCTCCTTCACTTTCTCCTTCTATACCACCAAGTATGTCCCATTCAGAAGCATCAATACCCCTAACCTTTAAGGCTGTTTGCCTTAAAAGCTCAAGGTAGCTTGCTATTTCCTTGAAAGCCTCAAGCATTGATGAAAGCTTATTTATCTGTTCCTGGGTAAGCTGCCCTTTATGTGTTTTTAATGCCCTCTTTATAGCAGCCTTCGTTACTACAATCTCACCTGTTTTTTCCTGCCATTCGCTCCAGAACTCATTCGTCCCAAGTGGACTCTTTACAACAAATCTTTCAAGATTTGTTATCTCCTGTGTCAGAAGCATATCAAATGATGTTATCTTTTTTTCCATTTATTAAACCTCTTATTGGTTGTTTTTATTCTGCTTTGAGTAGTATCTGTACATTTCTTTTATAAGATATCCTATTATC
>JALTAS010000189.1 GCA_027058925.1 Persephonella sp. | reverse complement strand
GATCTGAGCTTTAAACCTTTTAAACCTGATTCAGAATATACAATAAAGATAAAAGAAAGGTCTAAAACACCTTACCGCATATACCTGACAGCTTCAGTAATCCAGAAAGATAAAAAGAGGAAAATAAACATTTCTGTTAGATACAAACAGATGGTATACGCTCCTGTCCCAAAAAAAGATCTATTAAGAGGGCAGATAATAAAAGAAGAAGATATGGAAATAAAAAGAGTTCCAGCACAGAGGGGAATAATAACAGATAAAGAAATATTAATCGGTGCCGTTGTCAGAACAACAATAAAAAAAGGAAGGCCTGTAAAAATAAGCATGATAACACCAGATTATCCTGTAAAAAGAAGAAGTTATGTAAAAGTGATCTATAACCGAAAAGGAATAAAGATAGAGATCACAGGGATAGCCCTTGAAAATGGAATTGTTGGACAGGTAATAAATGTAAAAAACCGATCAACAGGGAAGATACTGCCATGCAGAGTAATTGGAAAAGATACAGTCTTATTTGTAGGTGGGCTTTAATACTGCCTTTTTTTCTCTTCTTTTCGTGTGCTGAAAAAAGACAGACCTTAAAACCATTTGAACCAAAACCACCTGAGATAGTTTCTGAAAGACCTGTTTCTCCCCCAGGATCTTTATATACAGAAGCCACAGCAACAAACCTTTTCTCAGATGACAAGGCCTACCAGGTAGGTGATGTTATTACAGTTAAAGTTGTAGAGAATATCTCAGGATCTGGAAGTGCAAATAGCCAGTCCTCAAGAGATACCTCTGTAGATCTTGACTTTCCTTCACCTACCCTTATGGGAAAACCTCTTGTTAACAAATCTCCTATTGCTGGAATGAAAGCAGGCTCAAAGAACAACTTCAAAGGAACAGGAAAGACTGACAGGAAAGCAAGGCTTGTAGCAACAATTTCAGCAAGGGTTGTGAAGGTCTACCCAAACGGAAATCTTTTTATAGTTGGCAAAAAAATCATAAAGATCAATGAGGATGAGCAGATACTCAGGATATCTGGCATTGTTGAACCTACATACATAGATCAGGACAACTCTATCCTGTCCTCAAAAATTTCTGATATGTATATAGAGTACAACGGCAAAGGATTTATTGCAGATAATCAGCGTCCAGGGTGGCTCGCTCAGTTTCTTACAAAAATCTGGCCTTTTTAGGAGGGTGGTATGAGCCTGAGATATATTTTCTTAGGTCTGCTTATTTTCAGTTTTTCCTTTGCTGAAAATATTGTGAAAATTAGAGATGAAGTTAATGTTGTTGGTTTGAGGACTAACTATCTTATAGGATATGGTATTGTTGTAGGGTTGAAAGGGACAGGAGACGGAACAACAACAAGATACACGCTTATAAGCATAGCCAATATGCTAAAGAAAATGGGTATATACATAGATCCAGCCCAGGTAAAAACAAAAAATTCTGCAGCTGTTATGGTAACAGCAAAACTTCCTCCTTTTGCAAAAACAGGAATGAGGTTTGATGTTACTGTGGCATCAATGGGTGATGCGAAGGACATAGGAAACGGTGTTTTGATCAGAACACCACTGTTTGGACCAGATGGAAAGGTTTATGCATTTGCGCAGGGGTCTGTTTCCACAGGTGGAGGTTTTTCAGAATCTAATAAAGGGGGAAAGGTGGTTAAGAACTTTCCTACAACAGGAGTAATCGTTGATGGGGGAATTGTTGAGAAAGATCTTCCCTTTGATTTTTCAAAGATGAAACAACTTGTTTTAACTCTTAAAAGGCCTGATTTTTCAAAGGCAATACAGATACAGGATGCGATAAATAATCATTTTGGAAGAAAAATAGCAAGAGCTGTTGATGCAACAACTGTGGAAGTGGCTTTTCCACAGGGAAAAGATAAGGTTAAAACGGTTGGAGAGATACTCAGCCTTAATATAAAAACAGATTCAGAACCTACAGTTGTTATTTACGAAAGAACAGGAACGGTCATAATGAGCGGTGATATAAAGATAGACGCTCCGATATATGTTTCCCACGGGAATATATATGTTTCTGTTGAGAAAAAACCTGTTATTTCACAACCTCCTCCACTTTCTGGAGGTGAGACAGTTCAGACTGAAGAAGTGAAAACAACAGTGGTAGAAGAAAAGGGCAGAATATTTGCGATACAATCACCAAGGCTGAAAGATCTTGTGGAGGCTCTCAATGATATTGGTGTATCACCAAGGGACTTAATAGCAATAATTCAGGCGATTAAAAACACAGGAAAACTTCATGCAAAGATAGTAATAATGTGAAAGGGGTATAAATTATGTTCAATCCAGATCTGAAAATAAAACCTTACTGGGAGATAAAGGATCTTTCACAGATAAAGAAGCCTGAAGAGGTTGCAAGAGAGTTTGAGGCAATGTTTGTAAGAATGGTGATGAAAGAGTTCAGGAAAACGCTTGATGGAGGTATATTCTCAGGCTCTTTTTCATATAAAATGTATATGGACATGTTTGATATGCAGATAGCAGAAGCTGTATCCTCATCTGACAGGTTAGGCATAAAACAGTATATACTTGACGCAATTAAAGCTTATGAAAAATACTCCTTCGGAGAATAGATGGGAGAAGCCCTGAACTCAATCTTTAACAGATTAAATCAATATTCTGATGCCATTGTTGTAGTCCTGATTATAACGATTATCGGGGCTATGGTTCTTCCTGTCCCCCCTTTTCTCCTTGACATTCTTCTTACAGCGAGCATTACATTTTCTATTGTTATACTGATGACAACTCTTTACGTCCAGAATCCTCTCCAGCTGTCATCATTTCCATCATTACTTTTGATGGCCACTCTTTTCAGGCTGTCTCTTAATGTTGCCACAACAAGAAGGATCTTGCTTCACGGACATGAAGGATCAGATGCAGCAGGGCATGTTATACAGGCTTTTGGAGAGTTCGTTGTAGGGGGAAGCTACATTGTTGGGGCTATAGTTTTTGTCATACTTGTGACTATTAACTACATAGTTATAACAAAAGGAACAGAAAGAATATCAGAGGTTGCCGCAAGGTTTACACTTGATGCACTGCCAGGAAAACAGATGGCTATAGATGCTGATCTGAATGCAGGAATAATTGATGAAAAGGAAGCCCAGAGAAGAAGAATGCAGATACAAAAAGAGTCTGATTTCTACGGTGCGATGGACGGTGCATCAAAGTTCATAAGAGGAGATGCTGTTGCAGGAATTATCATTGCGATAGTAAACATAATAGGGGGGCTTGCGATAGGTATTCTGCAGCACCATATGGATATCCAGTCAGCACTCCAGAATTTTACTCTCCTTACAGTCGGTGATGGTCTTGTTTCACAGATACCTTCACTTGTTACGTCAACAGCAGCAGGTTTGATGGTGACAAGGGCTGTTTCTGAAGAAAACTTAGGAAAGGAAGTTTTCCAGCAACTTACAGGCTTTCCAAAAGCCCTGTACATGGCATCATTCTCAATCTTTGCCATGGGCATAGTTCCAGGAATGCCCTTTGTTCCTTTTATGCTTCTGTCAGCTCTTATTGGGATTACAGCATTTATGATGAACCAGTTACTTAAGAAAAGAGAGATTGAGGTTGCAGAGGAAAAGGCAAGAGAACTTCTAAAAACAACAGAAGAGGAAGAAAAACCTGAAGAGATACTGCCCCAGCCTGAGCTTATAACGTTTGAGATCGGGTATGCCCTTATACCTTATGTTGACGAATCACAGAACGGAGAGATAGTAAAAAGAATAAGATCCTTAAGGAAACAGCTATCAAAAGATCTTGGAATTATAATCCCTCTCGTTCACATAAAAGACAACCTTGAGCTTAAACCTGGAGAATACAGGATCCTGATAAGAGACATTGAGGTTGGAAGGGGAGAGATACATCCTGATAAACTTCTTGCTATAGACACTGGAACAACAAAAGGAAAGATAGAAGGAATAAAAACAAAAGAGCCTGCATTCGGCCTTGATGCTTACTGGATAGATGAATCACTTAAAGATAAGGCAAAAATGCTCGGATACACTGTTGTTGACATACCAACAGTTATTATCACTCATCTGTCAGAGATAATCAAAAAGCATGCAGATGAGGTTCTTGGAAGAAGTGAGACAAAAGAGCTTATAGATTCTCTCTCAGCAAAATACCCTGTAGTAAAAGAGATAGTTCCTGAACAGGTTCCTCTAAACATAGTTCACAGGGTTCTGCAGAACCTCCTCAAAGAAGGCATACCTGTTAGGGATCTTCTGACAATAATAGAAACACTTTCAGACAACATAACAAAAACAAATGATCCTGAAGTTTTAACAGAGTTTGTAAGACAGGCATTAAACAGAATGATAACCTCAATTTACCAGAAAAATAATACCCTATATGCCTTAACTTTGGGACCTAAAACAGAGAATTATATTATAGAGAAAGTTCAGGAAAACGGGGGGACACTCCCTCCTTTTGAACCGACTTTTGTCCGGAAACTGGTACACCAGCTTACAGAAAAAGCACAGCAGTTTGTTCTTCATCAGGCAACACCTGTTCTCCTTACATCACCGGCAACAAGAAGGTTTGTAAGAAAAATAATAGAGCCGTACCTTCCTGATTATGTTGTATTATCTTATGCTGAAATAGATCCGAAAGTTAAAGTAAACATTCTGGGAGTTGTAGATCCTCATGGAGATTAAGATTTATGAAGGCTACAATCTTGAAGAGCTTATAGAGAAGGCGAAAAATGAGCTTGGAGAGGATATAAAGATCCTCCATTATGAGACTGTTGAGGAAAAAAGGTTTTTATTTTTCAAAAGCAAAAAAAAATACAGGCTTTTTGTTGAACCTGTAGATGAAGAGGAAATTACAGAGCCTGTCCTAAAATTTGAAGAACTCCTTGAAAAGGTTGAAGATCTAATAGAAAAAAAGATAAGAAATTCACTGCCAAAGTATGCACAGGGACTGGCAAGTCCAGAAAATCTCCCTCCACACATTCAGACAGGCTCTGTTTCATCAAACATTCTTAATGAGTTTACAGGAGATGCTCTTCATCTCGTGGAACAGCTTATTGAAAAGGATGTTCTTCCTGATGTTGCAAAAAAGATAGTTTCTGAAGGATGTGGTCTTGATATAGATACCAATAAATGGGATCTGAATACAGTTACCACTAAAGAGGCTGTTATTAAAGGAATAAAAAAGCATATACAGTTTACAGGTAGTTTTGAAAACGGCAGTGAAGGTATTCAGATATTTGCTTTTGTTGGACCCACCGGCGTTGGAAAAACAACAAACCTTTTTAAAATAGCATCCCAGCTTGTTATAGATAAAAAGAAAAAAGTTGCCGTAATAAGTACAGACACATTTAAGGTTGGGGCATCCAATCAGGCAAGAACTTATGCTAATATTCTGAATATACCCTTTTACTCAATATCAGAATCAAAAAAACTGAAAAACACTGTTGAACAGCTGAGGAAATTTGATTTTATTCTGATTGATACTGTAGGAAGAAGCCATTATGATTACTGGAGGTTGGGAGAAATAAAAGAGATTTTAAGCAGTCTTGAAGAGGAGATAAAACACATTCTGACAATTAGCTGCAATTTTAAAAATGAGGATGCGATTGAGGTTGTTTACAAATATCAGACATTTTTCCCGATACACTCTCTATTTTTCACGAAAATAGATGAGACATTAAAGCCAGGTCTTCTCCTTAACCTACCTGTTGAAACGAAACTGCCTGTTTCCTACCTGAGCACAGGACAAAGAGTTCCTGAAGATTTAAAGGTTCTTAATCCTGAAACGATCGCTTCTTATTTAATCAGTTCCTAATGGAGGCTGTGATGGAAGAGCAGGCAAAAGGATTGCTGAAACTTATTAATGAAAAAAAGATAGACAGAAATACAAAGTTTCTTGCTGTGGCAAGCGGTAAAGGAGGGGTAGGAAAAACAAATTTTGCCGTTAACTTTTCTTATATCCTTGCAAATGATTTTGGGAAAAAAGTTCTTTTAATAGATGCTGATATAGGAATGGCAAATGTTCATATACTTGTAAATGTCAACACAAAGAAAACCCTTAAAGATATACTGAGCGGTGAAAAAATAGAAGATATTATATTTTCAACACGGGGAATAGACATCCTTCCTGGATTTTCTGGTATAGATGCGATAAACGAGGTTGAGGACAGCGCTGTTTTCAGGTTTGTCCAGAATTTGAATGATATATCAGAAAATTATGACTACATCATTATTGATACTGCAGCAGGAATTGACAATAAAGTTATATCCTTCATAAGGGCTTCCTCAAAAACTTATGTTATAACGACACCTGAGCCTACAGCTATCATGGACGCTTATGCTCTTATAAAATCTATGAAGAAGCTTTATGATTATTCTGATTTTAAGGTTGTTGTTAATATGGTAAGAAGTGAGGAAGAGGGTTTTGATACATTTGAGAGATTAAGATCTTCTGTGAGTAAATTCCTTGGTGTTGATCTCCAGTTAGGAGGAATTCTGAGCCAGACAAAAAACATACAGAAAACAGTAAAGAAAAAGCAGATAATATCTGAGGTTTATCCCTCAGAAAAATTTGTCCTACAGCTAAAAAAAATAGCCTCAGAAGAATTAGGAGAACCTCCTCCGCCTTTAAAAGAAAGCTTCTGGGAAAAAGTAGTAAAATTTCTGAAAAAAGATTGAAAATGGAAAAAAAAGAAAGAGAAAAAATTATCCTTGATAATATCTCTCTTGTGAAGAAGGTTGCAAGCAAAATTTACTACAGATTACCTAAGGGTGATATAGAGTTTGATGATCTTGTTAATGTTGGTGTTATAGGATTGATGAAAGCTATACAGAAGTATGACAGGGATAAAGCAAAATTCTCAACTTACGCTTACATAAAAATAAGAGGAGAGATACTTGATTATTTAAGAAGCCTTGATATAGTCCCAAGAACAGTCAGAGACAAGATAAAAAAAGAACCACCTCTGGAAGAGGGAAAACCTGTTCCGTTATCGAACACAGCGGTTATGGTAAGTATAGAAAAGGCACTTTCTTCAGATGAAAGCCTTAAAATTGTTGATACCCTTGTATCAAACAGGGAAACACCTGAAGAAGAGGTTATCAAAGAAGACCAAAAAGAAAAACTTATGCAGGCTGTTAATCTCCTTTCAGAAAAGGAGAAAAGGGTACTTCAGATGCTTTATTTTGAAGAGAAGGATCTTAAATCTGTTGCAAAAGAGATAAAAGTTTCAGTTTCAAGGGTATCACAGATAAAGTCAGAAGCAATAAAAAAGCTTAAGTCACTGATAATCACCAGTTTTCTTTAAGACTTTTTAATTTTGAAGCTCTGTCTGATTCTTTCACAGAATCTTTAGGTCTATAGTAGTTGGGAAGGTCTTTTATATCCTTTTTGTAGTATCTGGGAACTTTTTTTAATGAGCCTTTATAGTAATTTGGGGCATTCTCCGGTTTTGCCTTGTAGTACTTTGGGGTTTTCCTTATCTCCCCCTTATAATACCTGTACTGGTTTTTGTAAACATTCTCATATAGGTAATATGTCAAACCCCCAATACTAAAAAAGATTACAGCAAGTATTGAAAGCAGCAAAATCCTGTTCATTTTCAGCACCATTCTCACATAAATATCTGCCGAATATTCAAACTTTCAACATTAATTAAGTTTTGCAAACAGACGAAACATTATTTAAATTAAAATCTGAAGAATAATCATGCAAATCGCAAAGATTTACGGAAAAGGGCTTCACAATAAGAAAGCAAAAAAATCTTTTAAGAATAATGATATTTTTGCATCTATATTTGAATCTATGAAAAAATCAGCATCTAAGAGAGAGAAAATCTCCAGATCAGATTACAGTTTGCTTGATAAAACGTCACCTATTTTAAAGTTCCTCTTAAAAGAGAATAAAACAGTTGAAGAACAGCAATACTTTAAAAATAAGGGCTATTTTAAAAAGCACCTTACAGTTGAACAAAAAGTAAAAAAGTTTGATACTTTAAATGTTTTGAATGATCAGGAAAGTTTTTATCAAGAAAACCTTGTCTTTGCAACGGGAAAAGAAGAAAAAAAAGGTGAAATTAAAGCTTTAGAAGATCACAGATATTTTTACTTTAAAAAGGGAACTTTAACAAAAAAATATGAGAAAAATTCTGGTCTTATCATAACTCCCCCACAAAATTCAAAAGCAAATCACAAAAATTATTACAGGCTGTCCTCTGATGATGAGGATAAAAAAGAAACAACGGATATACACAATTTTATAGACAAATCAAAAGTTTTAAAGTTCATAAGAAAAAACGCCGCTGAGAAGAAAATCAGATATAATGAACAGACGCTAATTTATCAGGACAAAGTCAGGTCAGGTTTTCCTGACATCCTTCTGAAAAATGACAAAAATACTGATACTCAAAAAGAAAACATCTTACAAAAAAACATACATTCTACTTTGTTTACCGAATTTAAAAAAGATAGAACTGTCAGAAATCCTGTTTTTCATACAGTTGTAGCA
>JALTAS010000188.1 GCA_027058925.1 Persephonella sp. | reverse complement strand
ATCATTGATTCTGATTAGTGAAAGTTCAGTTAATAAATAATAACTTTTTAATTATAACCATAATCTAATTGGAGGGATTCGTTATGAAAAAATTACTGGCAGGGCTTATTGGTTTGGGGCTTATTTTTAGTATTTCAGCAAATGCAGTACCAAAAAATCAGAAAGAGATTGAAAGGCAGATTGTCAAGATTGCTAAAAAGTACGGATGTCTAACTTGCCATGATATTGACAAGCCAAAAAACTCAATTCCTTACAGAGTAATAGCAAAAGAGTACCAGGGAAAGCCTGACGCAGTTAAAAAACTTGTTACAAGCATAAAGTATGCAAGCTTTGCTAAATGGCAAAAGATAGGTCCAGCAAAATATGGGATAAAACCAAGAGCTATTTATATGCCAAGACAGAGATCAATTCCTGTTGAAGAAGCTGAAAAAATAGTTAAGCTGATACTTTCTCTTGATACAAGTAAGGTGAAAGTTAAAAAATGATTATTCCTGAATATAGATATATTCGCTTCTGTACCAGCCCCAGACTGTAGGGAAAACATTTTTTAGTTTGTTTTTTACAGCCAGTAGCTCTTCAGGAGCAGCTATAAATATCATAGGCTGCTCCTCTCCTATAATTCTGAAAGCCTCTTTGTAAAGCTGATCCCTTTTCTCAGGGTTAAGTTCAACAGCGGCCTTCTGGAACAGCTTATCTATTTTTGCCTCCCAATCTGTTGAGGGTTTTTTCTGGTTTGGATACCACATATGAAGCTGTCCTGATGAAAGCCATACATTCTGCCCAAAATAAGGATCTATACTTCCTGTTAGCCCTATTATTACAGCCTCCCAGTCGTAGTTTGACATAAGTCTTGTAACAAGGTTATTAAAATCTATAGACTGGAAATTTACCTCTATTCCTATTCTTTTTAGATCATCTTTCAGTATGTTTCCTATCGTTTCCCTTTCCTTATTCCCTGAGTTTGTTATAAGGGTAAACTGGAGTTTATGCCCTTCTTGATCATACAGATATCCGTCTTTTCCTTCTTTGAAACCTATCTCAAGGAGAAGCTGTTTTGCTTTTTTCAGATTAAAAGGGTATTTAGGGTAGTAATCCTCATCAAAAAGCCTTCTGTTTGCAGGTGTAACAGCTGTATAAATGGGGTATGCAAGACCGTTGTAGGCTATATTTATTATCCCCATTCTATCTGTTGCATAAGATATAGCCTGCCTGAATTTTTTGTTTCTGAACCATTTAAGCTTGTATTTTGGGATAGGTGAATCTGGATTCTGGTTAAAAACAACAAATAAGGTAGATGGTGTAGCCCCAAGATTATAAATGGTAAAATCTCCCTTTTTTGCCTTTGGGAGAACCTCAGGAAGGTCAGAGGGTCTAACACCGTAGTAATCTATCTCGCCAGACAAAAACTTTATCAATCTAACATCAGGATCTCCTATTATCTGTGCTTTTATTTTTGGGATGTATGGTATTTTCTGTCCTGCTTTGTCCTTTTCCCAGTAGTACGGGTTTCTTTCATAAACAGCGTACTGCCCTATAACATACTCAACAAGCCTGTAAGGACCTGTTCCTATGAGCTTTTCAGGAGGTGTATTGATTCCCCATGTAGATGTGAATGTTTTGCTATCAACATATTTTTTTAATACATGTTTTGGAAGTATAGGTTGCCCAACAGCCTGAAGAAAAGGGGCAAACGGTTTTGGTATAACAAACTCTACAGTGTGATCATCTATCTTTCCTACCTTGAACTTTTTTCCCTCTATGATCAGCATATCCTTTGCTGATGAAGGAATGTCAGGGTTATAATAGATCTCATTGTATGTAAAAACAACATCATCTGCCGTTACAGGTTTTCCGTCAAACCATTTTGCATCTTTTCTCAGATAAAACCTCCATACAGTTCCATCTTTGTTTCTCTCCCATCTCTCTGCAAGATCAGGCTCAGGAAGGAGAGTTTTCAGATCTGTTTTTGTCAAGCCGTTAAAAAGAACACCTATCACTGCTGTTGATGTTGTCTCCTGCGCCATTACAGGATTAAATGTTTTGGCATCGCCGCCTAAAGCCCTTTTGAGTATTCCCCCTTCTTTTCCTATCTCAAGTTTGAAGTTTTCAGGATTAACCTTAACAATCTTTCCTGTTTCCTCTTTTTCCTCTGACGGTGTTATGAGATAA
>JALTAS010000187.1 GCA_027058925.1 Persephonella sp. | reverse complement strand
TCTATAATTTAGATCTTTTCTGAAAGAAAAAATTATCTCTTAATATTCAAGACAAATCACACAGCTATTAACAGCCAAAAATTTACCATTGATATTTTTCAAACAGTAGTGAGATTTATTCTCAAAACAAAGGAGGTTAGAAGTATGGCAACTCAGGTAGCGAAATACCACATCCTTTTTTATGGGAGTCCGTCAGGATACCAGACAAACAGAGCACAGATCGCCCTTTATGACAAATCAGGTAAACCTGTAGCCTACATAAGATTTAATGATCCTGGAATGTTTTTTGAAAATGATTATGTCCAGAACGGAATAATAAGGATGCATCTTCCTTCACACATGTTTCAGAATGTTTTGGATGTTCTAAGGAATGAGGAGCCAATTTATATATATTTTGCTTCAGGAAGAGCATTTTTAGGAACTTCCACAGAACCTGTTGGGGAGGGGGAATAAAATGGAAAACCTTAAAGTCGGGATTGATCTTGGACTTGGATGGCTTCCTGACCTTCCTGATTACAGGGACTACACGGAGGAAAATGAGAGCGTTAAACCTGCTTTAAAAAAATTAGGTTTTGATCCTAAAAAAGTTCCAAAATTCAGTATTCCATCTAAAAAAGATCTTAGAAATTGGTGTTCCCCTATTGAAAATCAGGGATCTCTTGGCTCATGCACAGCCCATGCAGGGGTAGGACTGCTTGAATATTTTGAGAGAAGAGCTTTCGGCAAACATATAGATGCTTCAAGGCTTTTTCTATACAAAACAACAAGAAATCTGCTTCACTGGACAGGTGATACCGGAGCATTTTTAAGAACAACCATGGGTGCGATGGTTTTGTTTGGCGTCCCTCCAGAAGAATACTGGCCTTATACAACAGCAAAACCGGATTTTGATAGGGAGCCTCCAGCATTTTGCTACTCATTTGCCCAGAATTATCAGACTATAAAATACTTCAGGCTTGATCCCCCCGGAACAGATCCAAACCTTCTTATAAGTAAAATCAAAGTTTTAATCGCTTTTGGTTTTCCCTCAATGTTCGGTTTTACAGTTTACAGCTCTATATCCCAGGCAAGAAGATCCGGTGAGATTCCTTTTCCCTGTCCAAGAGAAAGAATTATAGGAGGTCATGCGGTTGTTGCTGTTGGATATGATGATGGGAAAAAGATAAAAAATACAAACTGTGGAGCAGAGACAAAAGGAGCTTTCCTGATAAGAAATTCGTGGGGGACAGGATGGGGAGACGGCGGATATGGCTGGATTCCCTATGAGTATGTCAGAAGAAGACTTGCAAGGGATTGGTGGACTTTAATAAGAAATGAATGGGTAGATACAGGAAAATTTGGACTGTAAAAAGGAGGAGATTATGGAAAAATCAAGAAAGAATCTTGTTGTATCTTTGAATATTCACGAGATGGAAGAGAAGGTTGATATTTATGGATACCTTTTTGATAAATTTGGAAAACTTATATCTAAGAAAAAGATAGTAATAAAGGGCAATATAGGTAGAGTTGAATTTCCTATCAGAAAAATTGGAAAATACACATTAAAGATAGCCGGTGATGTTGAAAAGATCGGAGAACTGGAAAAACACAAACCTTTGACAGAGAGTTTTTACTACTACGAAAAGCCTATACACCTTCATTTTGATATTCCAAAGATTGTGTGGATATGCTGGCTCAGGTTCCCATATGTTATTAAAGGTTTTGTTAAAAAAGATGGATATCCAGTCTGTATAGGCGAGGTTGAGATTTATGAAGTTGATTACAGGGCTTGCTTTTTGAGAATCCCTGAGAATGTATTGGAGAGGTTGAAAAAAAGCATAATAGACGAGATAGTTCATCCAAGATTTCCCTGTGGAATAATTCCCTGTCCACAACCTGAAGTGCCTAAACCTCCAGTCCCTCCAGAAGATTTCACTGAACCTATTCAGCCTTATAAAAACCTTTTAAATTTGTCTGTTGGAAATAATATAAAACTAATAGATATCGTTTATTCACCTGTTGAAAACTTCAGAAGATTGCTTGTTGAAAATGTACACACTTTTAAATATTTCCTTTGTCTTCCCTGGATATACCCTATCTGGTTTCCGTACTGTTACAAAATGGATAAAATAGCAACGGCAAAACTCAACTCTGACGGTTCATTCCAGACTGTTGTCTGGATATCTATCTGCAACAAAGACAAACCTGATCTTTACTTTAAGGTAAAGCAGAAGATAAACAATGTTGAAAAAATAATATACAGCCCAAAACCTGTCCCATGTTTTACACACTGGAACCACCCATCTGGAAAAGAGGTTTACATTAATGTCACGGATCCACAGGCTGTTCTGTGCACTCCCCATCCACAGCCAGATATTGAAGATATTTATGTAATGCCTTTAGGAATAGGATGGGATGGATGGCATCAGATATCACACGCACATCTGAAAACAGGTCATATCACAGATTTTATAGACACAGGGCTTTATGATGGAGAAGCCCCTTATGGTAAAGAGCTTGATATACAGATGCAGTTTCATGAAAATCTAAGGAATAAAGGGGTCAGGTATTACAGGTGGTCTTACAGAAAAGGTGAGACCGGTCAGTGGAAAAACATAAACTCAAAGGTTGTTCACAGGTATTTAGAGCCTATAGGAACGGATCTGTTCATAAATACAAAGGTACTTGGCCCATTCACTGTTAACGGAAATCCTGATCTGTTTGAGATCCCTGATCCAGATCTTGACTGGGTAATAATAAACAGAGGAGATAGAAGGTTCGCCTACTGGGAAACTGAAGATCTTGAGGATGGGGTCTATCAGCTTAGACTTGAGGTTTTTGATCAAAACGGAAAAAAGATCACAGACCCATCATCAAAAGGTTTTAAATTTATACTCCCGACAGGAAATGAGATAAACGGTGTTATTCCTGTTGATGACAACCTGAAGGTAATTGATGGAAGCATAATACTAAATATCCATATTAATAATAAAAAAACTGTAGCAGACATAAAAGGGATCAGGTTCAACGGTCAGACATTAGATCAGTGCCAGTTTGTGGAATATAGTTCTAAAAACGAGATTTTAACAATCACTTACACAGCTAAACATCCTGTTCATACACCTGTTGATTTCTTAAGAAGTTATGTCCTGAAAATAAGAAAAGGAATAAACGGAACGTTAGTAAAAAATGTGTCAGCAAATTACTCTGTTGAGAATGAGAATCTTAACATAGCTTTAAGCGAAATACTTGGAAATGACGACAGATGTTCATACTCAATACAGCTTCACACATACCCAAAAACAAGAAATGGGTATTCAACCATAAGAGAGTACGAAGATCACGACATTTCTTCATTTGCAGTAGTTCCAAAATAATTAGAAGGGGCTTTCGCCCCTTACTTATCAGCCCATGTTTCTACGATCTCCACCTCAAACTCTACAGGGACTTTTTTAAGAAGTATCTTACCTGCCTTAAGCATACTCTGTGAAAGGATCTCTTTTGCCTTCTGTGAGTTTTCTTCGCTGCTCTCAACAATTATCTCATCATGGACAAGATTAACAATCTGGGCATCAAGATCCTTTTTCAGCTTTCCAAAGAAAACAACAGCCATTTTTAAAAGATCGCTTCCAGTCGCCTGTATAGGAAAGTTTACAGCTTCTGTAAACCTGTGAACAACCATCCTTCTTCCAAGAAGAGAGTAAACAACAAGAGAATGCTTTTTTGATAGTTCCTCTTTGACACTATCATGCCATTTTTTAAAACCTGAATAAACCTCAAAAAATCTTTCATGGAATTTCTGGGCTTCTCTCATAGAAATATCTATACCGTAATTGTTTCTTGCATACTCCATTAAAGATCTTGGTGATATGCCGTAAATAAGACCAAAGTTTATTGCCTTAGCCATCTGCCTTTCTTCTTTTGATACATCTTCATAAGTTTTGCCAAGAATCAAAGAAGCAGTAAATCTGTGTAGATCTTTTCCTTCAGAAAAAGCTTTTATCATTGTTTCATCATTAACATACTCGGCAGCTATTCTAAGCTCTATCTGGGAATAATCTGCAACTATCAGCGACCTTCCTTCTGGAGCTTTAAACAGTTTTCTAAGCTCCCTTGTTATGTTCTGTAGGTTTGGCCTTGATGAAGCCATCCTTCCTGTTGGAGCTCCAATCTGCTTAAATTCGCTGTAAATCCTACCGTTTTTTGTGTGTGAGGAAAGCTCTTTTAGTTTGTCAAGAATTTTTTTTGTTGATCTAATCTCAATAAGCTGTCTAACTTCTTCCCTGTCCATATACTTTCTTAATGCACTATCCTGCGAAGAAAGAGAACCCTTCTGTGTTTTAGGAAGTTTTAGTCCTAACTTCGTTGAAAGCCAGTAGGTAACTTTGTGGGGAGAAAAAGGATCAACACCGTATCTTCTGACAAAATCTATATACATTCTCTGGTAATCTGATGAAACCTTCTGTAGCTGATCCTTTAGAGCTTTTTCATCAACAGGCATACCTGTAAGTTCAATCATCGCAAGCTGGGGAACAAATGCCATCTCAACAACAGCAACAGCGTTATCAAGTGAAAATGTATCATGTATTATTCCTGTTGCTTTATGGGGTGTTTTTATGTTGTTAAGTCTTTCTCTCAGAATAGGGAATATATCCCTTAAAGCCTGAACATCTTTTGCAGCGTAATCAAGCTGTTCTTTACTAAGGTTTCTCAATCCCCATGCAGATGACTGCTGTGTTTTATCTAACTCATCTTCTGTAAGCCTGTAAGTAACAGCCTGAAGTGAATGTTTTTCCCTTTCATTCTCAGACAGAAGCTGGGAAGCTATCATCGTGTCAAAAACTATCTGGGGGAAAATATTAAAGTTTGTTTTAAGGAATTTTATGTCAAACTTCAGGTTATGACCAATAACTCCTTTCTTTTCTAAAAGATCCTTTAAATATTTTGAAAATTCAGGTATTAGAAACATATCATACACGTAAATTTTCTTATCATTACCTATCTGGATAAGACGGATCTTGCCCTGAAAAAAATCTATATCTTTAAATGACTTGACTGCAACCTCTGTATCTAAAAATAGATATTTATCTTTTTTAAAATCATTCAGACTTTCTAACGCCTGATTAATATCAAAAATATATGAATACTCTAACCTTTTGTTCAACTAAAATAGCCTCCCAGGTCTTTGATACTGTTGAAGAATATCTCTTTTTTTGAAATTATCAAGTTTTTAGTCTGAGGCTATATCCTTCAGATCTATTAAAGATGCTCCCTTCTCAAGAAGTTTATTTAAAGCCCTCTCAGAATCCCCCGGATTAACATCTACCCCTTTTATACCGTCCTGAAGAACAAAAACCTGATATCCTAAATTTATTCCTCCCAATGCTGTGTTGAAAACGCAGTAATCTGTTGCAACCCCACCTACAAACAGTCTCTTTATTCCCCTTTCACTGAGAAGGTCATTTAAAATCGTTCCCTGAAATCCAGAATAGGCATCAAAATCTCTGGATGTCCCCTTTGAGATTACAAACTTGTTATCTTGAGGAATTTTAAGGTCGGGGTGAAACTTTGCACCTTCGGTCTCCTGTACACAGTGTACAGGCCATATTCCTCCCTGACCTTTAAAGGATATATGATTTTCAGGGTGCCAGTCTCTTGTAAAGAAAACAGGATTTCCACTACCTGAAAATAGATCTATATATTTATTCAATATCGGTATTATCTTATCTCCCTCTGGAACAGGAAGAGCACCTCCCGGCATAAAATCATTCTGCATATCAACTATTATAAGGGCATCTATTTCTGTTACCTTTAATCTCATGGTTACCCTCACTCGTTTTCTTCTTCAAGCTCTTTACATTGAATACACAGCTTTGCAACAGGTCTTGCCTTTAGTCTCTGGTAAGGTATTTCAGATCCGCACATCTCACAGATACCGTAAGTTCCGGCCTCTATCTTCCTTAAGGTGTATTCAATTCTCTTAAGCAGTTTTCTGTCCCTGTCAAGATTCCTCAGCATAACAAGTCTTCCTGCCTCCGTATCAGCTCTATCAATCTCGTCTCCACCTTCGTAAGAGAGGGGTTCGCCTATAGACTCCTGAGATTCCTTTATGAGCTGATCCCTCCACTGAGTAAGGATATTTTTCAGCTCTTCAATCTGGTGTTTTGTAAGATGCTGCATCTTTTAGCTCCTTAAACCATAAAATTTAAGTTCCTCAAAAAGCTTCCCTGCTTCAATCTGTCCTGGAGCAAAAGCTCTCCCGATATAGGTATAAGTTAGGACAGAACCAAAGAAAAATCCAGCCACTCTTGTTATTTTACCAAGCTCTCCCATGCCGATCGCTACTAATTTTCTGTGGCTGTTTTTTGCGGTAACGCACATAAGCCTTTTTATATCTTCCAGACTGTTTATCTTAAATGCATACTTTATTATATCTGCCCCTAATTGTGCGGATGCATCAATTATCTCCTGTATTTCCTCATTTTCAGGTGTTTTCTCAAAATCATGGTATGAAACTATAGATAGTTTCCCTTCATCTTTTGCAAGCTCTACAACCTTCTTGTTAATACTCCTTGAAGTAAGCTCCACATCAAGTATGTCTGCATACTCAACAACAGATTCAAAAATCTTTATCCTGTCTTCATCAGGGATATCAGTTCCTCCCTCAGCTTTTGAACGAACAGTTGCTATTATTCCAAGTTCATACTTTTTGACAAGTTTTGCTTTATCAACAACATAATCAATGTCAAGGTTTGAAAACTGATCTATCCTGAGTTCAATCATATCAATCTTTTTATCAACGGCGATTGCAAGGGTTTTTTCAATATCCCTATCGTCAACAGGTAGAACTACAATGGGATATTTCTCCATTTTTTTCCTCCTCTTTTTAAAGATTAAAATAAATTTTAAAACTTTTCAAAGGGTTGATTTTTTTGTCAGTTTCGTTTTATATTTAGGATAAAATACTCTTAAATCCTAAATTGAGGTGAAAATGAACAGCTTGATTATGGCTGTGCACATACTTGTGGCTTCTTTCTGGATAGGAGGAATGCTTTTTATGGTTTTAGCTTTGTCCCCATATGTAAGAAAACTGCCGGAAGACATAAGCATAAAAGCTTATCAGGAAGTCGGAAAAAGATACAGTTTCTGGGGAACAGTTATAGGACTCCCTTTACTTTTTTTAACAGGACTTTACAACATGAAAACGATGGGTGTTACCTTTTCTGACCTGTTAAACTGGAAAAATCAGTATGCTTCAACTTTGCATCACAAAATTCACCTATTTATTTTGACTGTTATTCTGGCCATAATTCATGATTTTTATGTTGGACCAAGATCACACCTTGGAAAAAAATTTAAAGTAATAGCAAGGATTATAGGAGTTATAAACCTTATACTTGGAATATCAATAATATACCTTGCTGCAAAACTTAGAATGGGAGGATAAGCTGTGAGTTTCAAAAAAGTGAAGGATATACTTAACCGTTTAACGGAAGAGCATGTGGTGTTTTTAAAAAAAATTGAGGAACTGGAAAAAAAGCTTAAAGATAATTTTTCTGAAGACATACTTGATGAGTTGATGAGTTTTATAAAAAAAGATGTTTTGGAACACGCAAGGGTTGAGGAGGAAGATCTGGAAAAAGCTCTTGAGGAAGCAGGAATTACAGATTTTGATATAGAAGCTCTAAACTTTGGACACAGAACCTTAGATGAGATAATACAGCATCTTGAGTATCTAATAGATCTGTACAAAAAAGGGGAAAGGAAGTATATGGGGAGAGAACTGCAATCAGAGATCATCAAAACAGCACAAGAGTTTTTCACAACACTTAAGGATCACTTCACAGAGGAAGAGGATTTTTTCTTTCCCGATATACTGAAGTACGACATGGAGAGGTTTGAATAATGCTTTCTGCTGCGTGTAAGGACTCAATAAGGGCGATGATTTATATCGCAAAATTACAAAAAGAGGGATACAGGGAAAAGTTTGTATCTATACACAAGATAGCAAAAGATTTAGGACTTTCTTTTTACTTTTTATCTAAAAATTTTCAAAAACTTGTAAAAGCAGGTCTGCTTGAGTCTCACAGGGGACCTCAGGGAGGAGTAAGGCTTTTAAAAAGGCCTTCAGAGATAAGGCTTATAGATATAGTTGAGGTAATAGATGGTATGGAATTTTTTAATAACTGTATTCTTGGATTTGAGGAATGTTCTGATCAAAATCCATGTACGATTCACAACCTGTGGGCAGAAAAGAGAGAGGAAATTTATAGTATGTTCAGTTCAACAACACTTGAAGATGCAATAAAGAACATAGATAAATTCAGTAATGTAAAGGTTTGAAAGATGTATGAGATAGCAAAGCTTATCCATCTTATCTGTGCCGTGGTGTTTGGGGGAGTTGTATTTACAGAGGTTGTTCTCCTTCCTGCTCTTAAAGAAAAGTTCGGAGAAAAGGAATACTTGGACATTGAAAAAACCATAATTCAAAAAAGAGGAATCAAGATAGTCCCTATTTTTGTTTTATCTCTCTAT
>JALTAS010000186.1 GCA_027058925.1 Persephonella sp. | reverse complement strand
ATTCCTGAAGAATACCCATGGGTTAAAGATACTCCCCTTGTCGCCAAGCCTGACATGCTTTTTGGAAAAAGGGGAAAGTTAGGTCTCATATTTTTCAAAAAGGAAAAACCTGGCGATGTCACATGGGATGATGTAAAGGAATGGATCAAGCAAAAAATGTCTGAAGAGATTGAGATTAACGGTGTAAAAGGGAATCTTACCCACTTTTTAGTTGAACCTTTTGTTCCTCATAAACCAGAAGAAGAGTACTATGTAGCTATAACAACTGATGAAGACGAAGATATTATCTATATGTCAGCTTTTGGTGGAATTGAGGTTGAGGAAAACTGGGACAAGGTCGTTGAGGTAAAAATTCCAATAACAGCATCTGACGAAGAAATCAAAAAAATCATTGAACAGAATGTTCCTGAAGATATAAAGGATAAGGAAAAATATGCAGACTTTGTATTCAGACTGTACAAGCTGTTTAAGGATCTTCATTTCACATACCTTGAGATTAACCCTCTTGTCATGGTTGGAAACAAAATTTACCCTCTTGATTTTGTTGGAAGACTTGATGATACGGCACAGTTTGTTGCCGGCAGAAAGTGGGGAGAAATTGAGTTCCCTGCAGGATTTGGTAGAGATCTTTCTCCTGAAGAGAAATACATAAAAGAGATGGACGAAAAATCAGGAGCTTCTCTAAAGCTTACTATCTTAAATCCTGAAGGAAGAATCTGGACTCTTGTTGCTGGTGGTGGAGCATCTGTTGTTTATGCTGATACTGTTGCAGATCTTGGAGCCGTTAAAGAGCTTGCAAACTACGGGGAATATTCAGGTAACCCATCAAGAGCAGAGACAAGGGAGTATGTGAAAACGGTTTTTGATCTTATGACTAGGGAAAGACATCCTCAGGGCGACAAGATACTCATAATAGGCGGTGCTATAGCTAACTTCACAGACGTTGCAAAAACATTTGAAGGTATTATTGATGCTATGAAAGAATATGCTGATAAACTTAGGGAGATTGGTGTAAGAATATATGTAAGAAGAGGTGGACCTAATTACGAGATAGGTCTCAAGAAGATAAAAGAGGCTGCTGAGGAATTAGGCCTTCCAATAGAGGTTTACGGACCTGAAACCCATATGACAGAGATAGTCAAAAAAGCTATTGAAGAAAATAAAGTATCAGCTTAAAAAATCAGGATAATAAGGAGGTTAACTAAATGAGCAAACCTGACTACTTACTGTTTGATAAAAACACAAAAGCGATTTTCTGGAACTTAAACAGAAACGCTATTCAAAGAATGCTTGATTATGACTATGTTGTTGGAAGAGAACCATCTGTTGTTGCAATTGTTGCACCAACACAGTCCAGAAAGTTTGATAAGTTCTTCTATGGAACACAGGAAATAATGATACCTATATACAAATCAACAACAGAAGCTGCAAAAGACTTTCCTGAAGCTGATGTTTTACTGAACTTCGCCTCATTCAGAACAGCCTATGATGTAACTATGGAAGCTCTTGATATACCAACCATTAGAACTATAGCAATCACAGCAGAAGGAATTCCTGAAAGATTCGCAAGAATTATGAGAATTAAGGCTAAAGAGCTTGGAAAGTGGATTATAGGACCTGCAACAGTTGGTGGTATAGCCCCAGGTGCTTTCAGAATAGCAAACACAGGGGGAACAATAGAAAATATTGTTAACTCTAAGCTTCACAGACCTGGTTCTGTTGGTCTTGTTACAAGATCAGGTGGACTTTTCAACGAACTTTCTAACGTTATAGCAAGAAATGCCAACGGTATAGCTGAAGGAATAGCGATTGGTGGTGACAGATACCCTGGTACTGACTTTCTTGATCATCTCCTCAGGTACGAGAAAAACCCTCAGGTTAAGTTTATGGTTCTTCTTGGTGAGGTTGGTGGAACACTGGAGCTTAGGGTTGCTGAAGCGATCAAGGAAGGAAAAATAACAAAACCTGTTATAGCATGGTGTATAGGAACTATCTCAAAATATTTTGGTGGAGAGGTTCAGTTTGGTCACGCAGGTGCGAAAGCGGGAGCAGAGGCAGAAACAGCAGATGCTAAAAATGCCGCCTTAAGAAAAGCAGGTGCACTTGTTCCATCTTCTTTCAATGAACTTCCTGAGCTAATAAGAGGAGTTTATGAAGAGCTTCATGCAGAGGGTAAAATACCTGAGATCATTGAACCGGAAGTTCCTCCGATCCCTGAAGACTATGCCAAAGCTGTAAAAGCAGGAAAGATCAGAAGACCAACTAACTTCATATGCACAATATCTGATGACAGAGGTGAAGAGGCTACTTATTGCGGTGTACCTATCTCTGAGGTTGTTGAAAAAGGCTACTCAATAGCCGATGTGATTGGGCTCCTCTGGTTCAAGAAAAAGTTTCCACAGTGGGCTTCAAACTTCCTTGATATGGTAATAAAAGTTGTTGCTGATCACGGACCTGCCGTATCAGGTGCACACAACACAAAAGTAACAGCAAGAGCTGGAAAAGACCTTATGTCATCAATCGTTACTGGAATACTTACAATAGGTCCAAGATTTGGCGGTGCTATTGATGGTGCAGCAAAATACTTCAAGATGGCAAAAGAGAAAGGAATGGATCCTGTTGAGTTTGTTGATTATATGAAAAAGGTTGAAAAAATACCTATCCCTGGAATAGGACACAGAATAAAATCAACGAAGAATCCAGACAAAAGGGTTGAACTACTGAAAAACTTTGCAAAAGAAAACTTCCCAAGCACAGAGCTGTTAGAATATGCCCTTGAAGTAGAAAAAGTCACCACATCAAAGAAAGAAAACCTTATCCTTAATGTTGACGGAACGATCGGTGTTCTCCTCGTGGATATGTTCAGAGCTTTAGGCTACAAAGATGAGGAGATTGATGAGCTGATCAATGCTGGAGCATTCAATGCCTTCTTCGTACTGGGCAGAACAATAGGTTTCATAGGACATTACCTTGATGAGAAAAGACTTGATATGCCTCTTTACAGACATCCAACAGACGATATCCTTTATGACGTTAAGAGACCAGAGGGAGCTTAAATATAATTCAGGGGCTTTTTTACAGCCCCTTTATCTTAAATTTTTCAGATCTCTTTTTATCTTTTCAGGGTATATGATCTTTTCAAGCTCTTTTTTAGCCCTGTAATTTAGATATATAACAAACGGAATCGTAACTGCTATTACAAGCAAAATCGCTAAAAAAACAAAAAATGATATAAACAGCGAAAATAGAAGAACAATACCCAATACAAAATAAAACCATATCTTAGTCAGCAAATTCATAAACAAACCTCAAATATTTTATTGTTAATATAGATCTTTGATTAATTATTCACAAGATTATAAATTTTTGCACAGAATTCAAGATCAGAAGTTAGCTTGAGGGCATAGTTCAGATTCCTGTGGGCTACAAAAGATCCGTGTCTTTTTACAATGACTACATTTTTACCTGAGTTTTTAAAAAAATCAGAGAGAGCTTCAGCAAGCTCAGGAGAGCCACTTGGATGCTCCACCTCAATAATTGGAACTTCACCTAAGAACAGCTTTCCTTCATTATCAATCGGAATAAAAACATCTTTCAGTTTAAAACTTAAAGCAACAGCATTAACAGGGTGTGTATGAATTATCGCTGTATAATCTGTTTTCTGATAAATAGCCCTGTGAACGATAAGCTCTGATGATGCTTCTTTATCCTGCTTTGAAGTTTTATAGACAGGAACATCAACAATCTCTTTATCTGTAAGAAACCCAAGCATAGATCCTGTTTTTGTTATGTATATACTGTCATTATGTCTTACACTTATATTCCCTGCATGGGAGTTAACAAGACCTTCCCTGTACAGAACATTTCCTGTGAATATTATCTGATCTATTATCTTTTTCATTTTCTCTCCCTATTGTATATTGTCCAGAAAAAAGTGCTTTTTCTTTTTGTTTTAACGTTCCAGCAGGTAATACCAATCCTGTTTTTCCATCTTTTTAAAGGTTTTTTTAGGTTGATAAAAAGCCTGCTTCCCTTTTTTTCTGCCTTTATCCAGCCAAGCTCAGATATGTAAACACCACAGTTTTTGTAATTTTGAACATTTTTTACTTCAGCCCATATTTCCGGAGGATTTTTGATCAGATATCCTATAGGAGGGTTGTGTTTTACGACAGGAAGAACCTCTGTAATCAACACATCTTTAAAATGTTTCATTTTAGCCCAGCTTCCTACAATAGGCTGTCTGTGTATCAGATAGAGAGGAGTATCTTTTGAAACATTCTGGGGATCCTGAGTAAAAAGAGCTTTATAACCCATCTCTTTCAAAACCTGTATCATTGGCCTTGTGTATTCACCGTAAGGAAATGCATACACTTTGGGAACATATCCTAAAAGTTTTTTAAGCCTTCTTTCAGCTTTGAGGGTATCTTCAACTATCAAGTTTTTATAGCTTTTTAGATCCATTTTTTCAAGTATCTTTGCAAACCTTTTGTGTGCGTAAGAATGGTTTCCAAACTCAACAAGAGGATCTTTTTTCAGTATTTCAATCTGCTTTTGAGTCAGATAGTCAGGATATCTTCCAACCCCTTCCATATAAAGAAAAACAGTAAAGGGAAATCTGTATTTTTTCAGGATTTTATATGCCCTCATTGTTGATTTGTAGCCATCATCTATCGTTATAACTACTGTTTTCGGAGGAATGTCTTCTTTCCTTTGAAGAAAGTCAATCAGCTTAGACAAAGGTATCACATTAAAATTATTTTTTTTTAAATAATCCATCTGTTTCTTAAAATCTTCCATTGATACGGAGGTTGTCGGATACTTATCCTCACCAAACTTGTGATAAATCAAAATAGTTGCAAAATCTGAAAATGCAGGAAAACTAATGGATAAAATCAGGAGAAATCCTGCAGTTATCGTATTTTTCAAGCCTGTTAGCTTTAATAATATTTTTAAGCCTCTGAACATAAACACGCCTCAGTATAGAGTATTTTTCAAGATGATTTGTCAGCAAAAATGGATCATCTGTCTGGAGCCTAACGAGTCTGAACTTTCTGTAAGCCCAGCTTAAGTTTATACTATTGTAGTAGTCTTCAACAGATCTTAATATATCGGGATATGATTTTAAATATACATCCGATTTTTTAGCTTTTATTTTAGATGCATGCTTTTTGTTAAAGGTCCACACACCAAAAAGGTTGTTTGCCTGAACAAAAAACCTTGAACTACCCCAGCCGCTTTCTATGGCAGCCTGCGCAAGAACTATGCTTACAGGATTTGTGTTTAGCTTGGTAAGAAGCTCATTTAAACCGTCTGCCCTGTATTTCTCCAAAAGCCTTCCTATTAATTCTTCTTCCTGTGGTAGTATCTCCTGATTATTTTCAAGCTTCCTTTTTATATATTTAACAAAATCCCTGTACTGTTTCAGCTCAAAATTTACTATCAGGATAGAAGGGAGAACCATATCAATAAATTTTTTCTTTTTAACCTCAACAGGAAGGTTATCAAGTGAAATAACCTTTGTGTAAACAACAGGAACAACCTGTGAGCAGTTTACAGGGACTATATCTGTTGACCTGTTCACCTGTTTGTAAATAATATTAATTTTTTTGAATACAAAACCGGATTTTTGTTTTATCACCCTGTAACTTTCAATATCCTGTAGAGTTTTTAAAAAAGAAACAACAAAAAACAGTGCAAAAAGGATAATACCTGCTTTTTCTCTAACAGTAAGCCTTCTTATAAATATCCTGAACTTTATATAATTCGTTTTCATCGCCACCTGACTGTATAAAATAACCTAAAACATTATAAAATTATATGATCAAAAATCAGTGATTAATTTCATATTCGGAGAATTGAATGTTTAGAGGAAAGGTTAGACAGATACATTTTATAGGTATTGGCGGATCAGGAATGAACGGAATAGCTCAGGTTTTGTTAAATCAGGGTTTTACTGTAACAGGATCAGACCTGAAAGAATCACAGACTGTAATAAACCTTAAGCAGATGGGAGCAAAGATATACATAGGACACGACCCAAAAAATATTGAAGGGGCCGATGTTGTGGTTTACTCATCTGCTGTCAAAGAGGATAACCCTGAGCTTGTAAAGGCAAAAGAAAAAGGGATACCAACAATCCCAAGAGGAGAGATGCTTGCTGAACTTATGAGGTTCAAATATGGTATAGCGATAGCAGGCAGTCATGGAAAAACAACGACAACATCTATGGTAGGCTCTATTTTAGGAAGGACAGGCTATGATCCTACCGTTGTGATAGGAGGTAAGCTTGAGGCATACGGAAGTAATGCAAGACTTGGATCAGGTGATTTTATAGTCACAGAAAGTGATGAAAGTGATGGATCATTTCTGAAACTAACCCCTACTATCGTTTCAATAAACAACATAGACATTGAGCATTTAGGCTACTACAGAAATTTAGATGATATAAAAAAGGCTTTTGTTGAGTTTGCAAACAAGGTTCCGTTTTACGGTGCTGTTGCACTAAACATTGATGATCCAAACATAAAGGAAATCCTTCCTGAGATAGAAAAAAAGGTTATCAGATTTGGCCTGTCAGAAGAAGCAGATATAAGAGCCCATGATCTTAAACTGATTGAAGGAAGATACAGTTTTAAAGTAAATGATTTTGGCCAGATACATCTTTCTATCCCCGGAAAGCACAATGTTTACAATGCTCTATCGGCGATATCAATAGCTTACGAACTGGGAGTGCCTTTCTGTGTTATCAAAGAAACCCTTGAAAGTTTCAAAAATGCACAGAGAAGATTTGAGATAAAATACTCAGATGAGATTACCGTAATTGACGATTATGCCCATCACCCAACCGAAATAACAGCAACCTTAAAAGCAGCAAGGGAGATGTTTCCTGAAAAAAGATTAATAGCTGTTTTTCAGCCCCACAGATTTTCAAGAGTTTTTTCCCTTTACGACAGGTTTGTTGAGTCATTTGATATTCCAGATATCACCATCATAACAGAGATATATCCTGCAGGAGAACAACCTATAGAGAACGTCTCAGGCAAAAAATTGTCGCAGGATATCAGGAAAAAATCCGGAAAAACTGTTTATTATGCAGAGGATCTTGAAAAAGCCCTTAGCATAATAAAAAACATAATAAAAAAAGGAGACCTTGTTCTTATAATGGGAGCAGGAAGTATTACAAGGCTCTCAGAAACTGTAGTTGAGATAATAAAAAACAAGAGGGGATAATATGGTTTTTGGATTTGTAAACAAAGATAACATGTCTCTGCTGACAGATCTGTACGAGCTGACGATGGCTCAGGTTTATTTTAAAAAAGGAATGAATAAAACAGCAATATTTGATTTTTATACAAGACCTGTGGAAAACCGTTCTTACCTACTTAACGCAGGTCTTGAACAGCTTATTTATTATCTTCAAAATGTCAGATTTACACAGGAAGATATTGATTATCTCAGATCAACAGGATTTTTTGAAGAAGATTTCCTTTCCTATTTAAAAGACTTCAGATTTACAGGAAATCTTTATGCTGTGGAGGAGGGGGAGTTTATATTTCCTGATGAGCCTGTTGTTCAGGTTGAAGCCCCGATGATAGAGGCTCAGATAATAGAAACATTCCTTATAAACACCCTCCAGCATCCAATTTTGGTGGCAACAAAAGCTATCAGGTGCTACTCTGTGGCAAAAGGAACCGTTCTGGTTGATTTTGGGCTCAGAAGAGCCCACGGCACAGATGCAGGAATGAAAGCAGCAAGGGCTTCTTATATAGGAGGATTTGCAGGAACATCAAATGTTCTGGCAGGAAAAGAGTATGGAATAAAGATATTTGGAACAATGGCACACTCCTTTATTTTAGCCCATAAGGATGAGGTTCAAGCCTTTAAGGATTTTACCCTCCAGTACCCTGAGAACTCTATTCTTCTGGTTGATACATACAATACGATAAGAGGTGTTTATAACGGGGTAAAAGCGATAAAAGAGTTGGGACTAAAGCATTTTAAAGGAATAAGACTTGACAGCGGGGATCTTTTAAAGCTTTCTGTAGAAGCAAGGAAAATCCTTGATGCCGAAGGTTTTAAAGATGCCCTTATAATCGCAAGTGGTGGGATTAATGAGTACAAAATAAAAGAGCTTTTAGATAAAGGTGCACCTATTGATGGATGGGGAGTTGGAACAGAGTTGGTCGTTTCTGCTGATCTGCCTTATCTTGACTGTGCATACAAACTTGTTGAGTATGACGGAAGACCTGTTATGAAATTCAGCTCAAAGAAAAAAACACTTCCCCACAAAAAGCAGATATACAGGATCTATGAAGATGGGATTTTCAAAAAAGATATAATCACAAAATTTGACGAAAAGGTAGAAAACGGCAGACCACTTCTAAAAGAGATAATACGAAACGGAGAACTGGTCTACAACTTGCCGACCATTGATGAGATAAGGCAAAAAGCCCTTGAAAACTTTAAAAATATTCCTGATGAGCTAAAAGATATAAATAAAACAATCCACATAAAACCCCAGATAAGCAGATCAATAAAAG
>JALTAS010000185.1 GCA_027058925.1 Persephonella sp. | reverse complement strand
AATAAATGGAAGGAAAAAAGTTCTATGTCACAACCCCTATATACTATGTTAATGATTCTCCCCATCTTGGACATGCATACACAACAGTTGCAGCTGATGTTCTCGCAAGGTATAGCAGGCAAAAAGGGATTAAAACATTTTTTTTGACAGGGACAGACGAGCATGGTCTTAAAATACAAAAATCAGCAGAAGAAAAAGGTATAACACCAAAAGAGCTTGCAGACAAAACCCACATAAAGTTTAAACAACTGTGGGAAGTTCTTAACATATCCTATGACAGATTCATAAGAACAACAGACCCCGATCATATAAAAGCTGTTCAGCATATATTCAAAAAATGCTATGAAAACGGAGATATTTATCTTTCAGAGTATGAAAGCTGGTACTGTGTAGGTTGTGAGGAGTTTAAAACTGAAACAGAGATAAAAGAGTATGATTATAGATGTCCTATACATCAAAAGCCCTGTGAAAAGGTAAAAGAAGAAAGCTACTTTTTCAGACTATCAAAATATCAGGACAGACTCCTCCAGTTATACGAAAAAAACCCTGGTTTTATTCAGCCAGACTACAGGAGAAATGAGGTTGTGTCTTTTGTAAAACAGGGGCTGAAAGACTTATCTGTTTCAAGACCTAAAAACAGGGTTAAATGGGGGATACCTGTTCCATTTGATCCGGATCACACAATTTATGTGTGGTTTGATGCCCTTACAAATTACATATCTGCTCTTGAATATCCGGATACCGGATCGGAGCTTTTTAAAACTTTCTGGCCTGCAGATGTCCATATAGTTGGAAAAGACATATTAAGGTTTCACGCTGTTTACTGGCCTGCCTTTTTGATGAGTGCAGAGATTGAGGTGCCTAAAAAGGTATTTGCACACGGATGGTGGACTGTTGAAGGGCATAAGATGTCTAAAACGCTGGGAAATGTGGTTGATCCGTTTGAGGCAGCTGAAGATTACGGCGTAGATCAGCTGAGATATTTTCTTCTCAGAGAGGTTCCTTTCGGGCTTGATGGAGATTTTTCTAAAAAGGCTGTTGTAGGCAGGATTAACTCTGACCTTGCAAACGATCTTGGAAATCTGTTCTCAAGGTCTCTCTCTATGATAAACAAGTTTAATAAAGGTGTTGTTAGGTGCGGGAAGGATCACACAGATCTTGAAAAGGAGTATAAGGAGCTTTATTACTATACAGTTGAAAACTTTGATGGTTATATTTACAGACTTGAGTTTAATAAAGCCCTTGAGATTGTGTGGGAGTTTATAGATTTTCTTAATAAATACATAGTCAAAACAGAGCCATGGAGATTAAACAAAGAAGGATCTTCTTATCTTGATACTGTGCTTTATACAGTAGCTGATGGGCTTCTTCTTATTATTTATCTACTAAGCCCTTTTATGCCTGAGAAGATGAAAACGGCATTAGAATATTTAGGTTTAGAAAATCTGCCGGAAAAACCTCAGCCCTTCAGTTTTCCTGAAGGAACGAAGGTAAAGAAAAAGATAAAACCCCTGTTCCCAAGAATTGAGCTAAAAGAGGAGGAAAAGTTGAGTAAAGAAAAAGAAGATGAAGGGGTTGTTACCATAGATGAATTTTCAAAGCTAAAATTCAGAATAGGGCAGGTTCTTGAGGCTGAAAAGGTTCCAAAGGCTGAAAAACTGCTGAGGCTGACAGTTGATCTGGGAAATGAAAAAAGGACGATAGTCTCAGGGATAGCCCAGTACTACAAACCTGAAGAACTGATAGGGAAGAAAATAGTAGTGTTTACAAATTTAAAACCGAGAAAGATATTCGGTATAGAGTCTAAAGGTATGATCCTTGCTGCAAAAGATGAAAAAGGTTTAAGGCTTTTAACTGTTGATGGAGATATATCAAACGGGGCTTATGTTTCATGATCGGAGAAGAGATGAGATACAGATTTCTTAACTCTGAGATAATAAAAAAGATACAGTTTTACAGGGAAAGATTTCCTTTAAAAGAGCAGGTTATTATTCCAGCTCTGCATGAGATACAGAATTTATACAGAGACATACCTGAAGGTGCTGTTGAAGAACTGTCAGACTATCTTTCTGTTCCTCTTTCTGATATTGAAGGAATTGTATCCTTTTATGATATGTTCAGGCACAGGAAAAATGCAAAGAACCACATTAGAATATGTAGAAATCTTCCCTGCCACCTATCTGGATATAAAAATCTTCTTGATATGATTAAAGAAAAAACAGGGGCTAATATCGGAAAGAACAGTCCTGATAAAAAATGGTATATAGAGCTTGTTGAGTGTATAGGAAGCTGTGGAATAGCTCCTGCTTTTTTGATAAATGATGATCTTTATGACGGAAGTAAGATAAAGTCAGAAGAAGATCTGGAAAAAATTCTCAGCAGGTATGAGTGATGAGCATTAGAGATAAAATCCCAAATCTTCCTGAGATACATGTTGAGAGCAATCTTAATCTGCTTCTAAGAAGGGCTAAAGAAAACAGAACTGTTGATATAGAAGAATACGAAACGACAGGAGGTTATTCTGCATTAAAAAAAGCCCTTAAAAAATTAACACCTGAGGATATTGTTGTTCTTGTTGAGGAAAGTACATTAAGAGGTAGAGGAGGAGCAGGATTTCCAACAGGAAGAAAGTGGAGATTTGCCCTGATGAACCCTCCACCAAGGTATCTGGTCTGCAACGCTGACGAGTCAGAGCCGGGAACTTTTAAGGACAGGATAATAATAGAAAGGGATCCACATCTTCTTCTTGAGGGTATGATAATAGCCGGTTATGCCCTTGGGGCAGAAGAAGGGTATATATACATAAGGGGAGAGTATCAGGCAGGTTATCTCATACTTGAAAATGCTATCAAGGAGGCAAAAGAAAGAGGATATCTTGGTAAAAACATAATGGGAACAGATTTCTCCTTTGATATTAAGGTTTACAGGGGAGCCGGAGCATACATATGCGGTGAAGAAACAGCACTTCTTGAGAGTCTGGAAGGAAAGAGAGGACACCCAAGACTTAGACCTCCATACCCTGCACAGTCTGGGCTGTATGGAAAACCTACCGTTGTTAACAATGTTGAGACACTTTCTAACATCCCGATTATAGTAACTTATGAGGCATATTTTATGAACATAGGACCATCAGGTTTTTACGGTCCTAAGCTGTTCCCGGTCAGTGGAAAGGTTAAAAAACCTGGAGTTTATGAGGCAACAATGGATATAACACTTGGTGAGCTTATAGAGATGGCAGGTGGAGTAAAAAATGGAAAAAAAATAAAGGCTGTCTTCGCAGGTGCTCTTGGAATACACAGTGCTGAAGAACTTGATATGCCGATGGATTACTCTCCTAAAGGGTTTGGTGGCACAGGAACAACGATTGTTCTTGATGAGGATGACTGTATTGTTGATGCACTCGTTGTGATAACTAACTTTTTCCATCATGAAAGCTGCGGAAAATGCACACCTTGCCGTATAGGAACTTATGAACAATACAACATCCTGAAAAAACTTAAAGAGGGTAGAGCAACCGAAAAAGATGTACAGTACCTGAAACATCTGTCACAGAACATACCTGCAAACTCAATATGCGGACTTGGTTTGTCTGCTCCAAATGCTGTTGCAGATGCTCTCAGAAAGTTCCCTGAAGAGATACAGGCACATTTAGACAGAACATGTAAGGTATGTTTTTAACAGCCTAAATAGTCTTTCAGCCTTTTAATACCTTCTTCCATATGTTTAATATCTTTCGTGTATGCGAACCTTATATATTTTTCTGTACTGTTTTTTCCAAAATCTATTCCGGGAGTCACAGCAACATGGATATCTTCAAGAAGTTTTTTTGAAAACTCATAAGAGTTGTTAGAGTATTTTTCTATGTTTGCCCAGATGTAAAAAGCACCTTCAGGTTTTGCGTCTATATCAAACAACTCCTTAAGATGATTGTAAAGAAAATCTCTTCTTTCTTTGAATATTTTTCTGTTTTGTTCAAGATGTTTATGATCAAAAGCCCCAAGGGCAGCGTACTGGCTGATAGTTGGAGGTGAAATAAAAATGTTCTGCATAACTATCTCAGCTTTCCTGACAAGCTTTTCAGGAAGAATAATCCAGCCAAGTCTAAATCCCGGCATACAGAAATATTTTGAAAAGCCGTTTATCACTATTGCCCTGTCAGAAAACTCCAGGGCTGTATGTTCTTTACCTTCATAAACAAGGCCGTGGTATATCTCGTCAGAGATAAAATAGATATTCCTCTCTTCGCAGAACTCAACAAGCTTTTTCAAAGCGTCATATGAATAAATGTTTCCAACAGGGTTTGAAGGTGATGTGATATGAACAGCATTTATATCCGGATATAACCCGAGCTGGTCAGGTTTTAGCTGGTAGCCTGTTTCTTTTCCTACAGGAATAAAAACAGGGTTAATGTCAAGCAGATAAGCAAAATTTTTGTAGCAAGGGTATGAAGGATCCGGAAGGGCGATCTTATCACCGCTGTTTAAAAGCACGGAGTAAACAACAAGAAAGCCCCCTGAAGTCCCAACAGTAAGGGCTATCCTTGAGGGAGATATCTCCACTCTGTATTTTTTATAATAAAACTCTGATATTTTTTCTCTCAGAGTGATAAGACCCAAACTTTCTGTATAATGGTTTAGTCTGTCCTTCATAGCTTTTTCAGAGAATTCCCAGACAGATGGAGGAGGCTGTAGATCAGGTTCTCCTATCTCAAAATGAACGGCATCTTTTATTACGGATGCTTTTTTTACAATATCCATTACTATGAATGGTTTTATATTGTAAAGTCTATCCATTTTTATCAGACCTGAATCTGTTTATTGAAAATTCTTTAAGGTAATGACTTTCATGTTTCCTGTCTATAAGATCTGACATTATTTTTGCCGTTATAGGAGCAAGAAGAATACCGTTTCTGTAATGACCTGTAGCGATATAAAGGTTTTTTATACCGGTACTGCCGATAACAGGAAGAAGATCAGGAGTTGCAGGTCTGTAACCGAACCATGTTTCCTGAATTGTGTTATTTACAAGATAAGGTAATGTATCTTTCAGTCCATTGAATATATGCATCAAACCCTTTACAGTATTACCGTCCATAAATCCAACCATTTCTTCCGTAGCTCCAATAATCAGCCTTTTGTAGTCTTTCCTCGGGATTAAATAAGCCTTTGACCCGAATATTACCCTGTCTATATCTTTCTTTGTTACATCAATCGCTGCCATTTCTCCCTTTATTGGAAAGACATGGCATTTTACAAAATGTTCAGACCAGGCTCCTGCCGTTATAATACAGTAATCACTTTCTAAAATCTCATTCTTTGTCCTTACAGCTGAATATTCTCCATTTTCTACAATCACTTCGGAAGCCTCTGTGAACTCTAAAAGTTTTATTCCCCTTGATCTTGCATATTTTTCAAGGGCTGTTATTAAAAGTCTGTTGTCAACCTGAGCATCATCTGGAAAGAGGGCTGCTCCTTTTATATCTTTACCGATTGAGCTGTAACGACCTTCAAGGCTGTTTCTGTCTATCCACTTTCCAGTAAGCCCCATATCGTTGTATATCTGTATCCTTTCTTTTAGCATTTTTTCTTCTTCATCAGAAAAAGCTGGACAGAGAATACCGCATTTCCAGTATCCGATATCCATATCTGTTTCTCTTTCTAATGTTTTGACATAAGTTTCATACATATCTCTGCTTTCCAGACAAAAATCAAGAAAAATTCCAGGTTCAAGACCTTCAGACTGGGGAGCAAGCATTCCACCTGCAGACCATGAAGCAGATCTTCCAACCCTGTAAAGCTCTATTACAGTAATATCGTGACCTAATTTGTTTAGTTCCCTTGCTATAGATAGCCCTATGACACCGCCACCTATTATTATTCCTTTCATGATTTTACCCCTTTAAAATTGAAGCCTCATGCCGTCAAAAGCAGACAAAACCTTAACCCCTGTTTTTCTTGACATTTTTGCAGCAATTTTCTCAGGATCTGCTTTAAGCATCGGTATGCTGAAATGGGTTATCACGGCAAGTTTAGGTCTATACTTTTTAATCATAAGCTCAACATCATCAACTGAAAGATGGTAGTAGCCTTCAACTTTTCTGGGAAAAGTGGTGTTGAAAATCATAATATCTGCACCTTCAGAATAGCCTTTTAGCATACCTTCATAAAATCTTCCGCAAGGAACATAAACGATCTTTTTGTCTTCAGATTGAAATTCTAAGCCGTAAGTTTGAGCTCCTTCATGTATATGTTTCATTTTACTTAATATTTTTATGTTCTTATAGGCTATCTCTTTGTTCTCCTCTACAGGAATATACTCTTTTATAGCCCTTTTCAGATATTTCAGTAATATAGGATCGTCTCCTTCCACAACATCAATAGGAGCGACAAGAAGATCTTTTGGATTTTTTGTGCTTTCTGAGGCAGATTCTACAACTGAGTTAAGATCAGCACAGTGATCAAGATGCCTGTGGGAAACAACTATTACATCTATATCTTTTGTGTCAAAACCCCTTTCAAAAATCCTTATCAGGCTTCCGGGACCAGGATCAATAAGTATATTTATCCCTTCAAGGTTAAGCCACATTCCACCTGAGTGTCTTATCTGTCTAAAAACAACAACTCTACCGCCACCTGTCCCAAGAAATGTCAAACTGTTTTTCAACAAATCAGTCTTCCTCCTTCCACAGGCAAAAATGCACCTGTTGTAAAATCTGTCTGTATCAAATATTTTACAGCTTTATAAACCTCTATTTCTCCTCCCCATTTTTTTAAAACAGTTTTCTCAAGGGGAGTTTTTAAATCCTCAATACCTTCGGCAGGGATAATTGGTCCGGGAAGAACAGCATTAACAAGAACATAGGGAGCAAACTCCTTTGCAAAAGCCCTTGTCATTGTCAGCATAGCCCCTTTTGATATTGAGTAAGGGCTAAAGTTTTTGTAAGGCCTCAGTGCACTGTAATCTGCAATATTAATTATTCTCCCCCATTTATTTCTGTACATAATCTGCCCAAGCTCTTTTGACAGCATAAAAGGAGCTTTTACATGTATATTATAAAACCTGTCAATATCTCTTTCACTTACTTCATTTAAAGGTGTTGGGTAATAAACCGAAGCATTGTTTATCAGTATATCAACCCTGCCAAAACTTTTTATGCTTTCTTCAGCAAGCTTTTTAACCTCTGCTGTATCCTCAAGATCAGCTTTTATTTTTACAGCATCAACCCCTTTTTCTAAAATAGTGTTAAGAACCTCTTCAACTTCTCTTTCAGAACTCCTGTAATGCAGGATTATGTTAGCTCCCTCCTCTGCCAGGGATATGGCTATATACCTTCCGATTCTTCTTCCAGCCCCTGTTATAAGAACATTTTTTCCTTTTAACACCTTAAAACCTCTCCTGAGTAATTTTACTATATAATTTAATTTTCAGTATTTTTTGGGGAGATTCTATGCTTTCTGACATATACGGCCATGACAAAAAAGAAAAATATCTGATAATTTTTAATCTTTTAAAAGATGGAAATGTTTTTGGTATAGTTTACGGAAGAAAAGGAATAGGGAAAAGATACATTATTGAAAAAGTTATTAATGAGATTTCAGGGGATCAAGATAAAAAATTTTTCTTGGAGGCAGAGCCTGACTGGTTTAGAACTCTGCTTGCAGAGATTGGAGCAGACATCTCAGAATCAGTAACAAAAGAGGAGCTTTTTATACATTTTGTTGATTTTGTTGAAAACTTTTCTGGAAGAATATTTGTTATTATAAACAATGTTCAGAAATTAACTGAAAAGCAGATAAGTGAGATTTATCACCTTATAGGAATTAAGGAGAAAGTCTCAACAATACTTATCGGAGATGAAAACCTTAAACCAAAGCTGAATCCATTTAAAATAGGGAAAATGGAAGCTTCTGTAAACTTTATCTTTGAGATAAAACCTCCAGATATATCTGAGTTTGAGAGATATTTTCATCAGAAATACAGTGGTAAGATTGAGAAAAAAGCGATAAAAAAACTTTATACACTGTCAGAAGGTTCTATAGAACAGGCAGAAAGTATTGTATCCCAGATAGGCAAATTTCCAATCAAAGGTTCTGATATAAAGATTGCAACAGACAGAAAAAGATTTTTAAAGTTGTCTGCATTTATTGTGATCATTTTTTTAATATCTATGTTTTATTTCTTATTTTTTCCAGACAAGAAAGATAAAGATGTTCTAAAACCTGAAAAAGTGATAAAGATGGACAAAAAACTGCCTGTTGAAGGGTCTGTAATTCAGGATCTACCTGTTAAGGCAAAAAAAAGAAAAAAGGCCGATATTTTATCCTTTCTGGACAGCATAAAGGATGAGATAGGAAATATCAGGCTTGAAGATATTTCTGAAGTATCTTACTACAAAAAACCGGAAAAATACATTATTCAGATAGCCTCATTCAAAAATGAAAATAACGCTTTAAGGCTGAAAGAAAAACTGTCAAAAGAATTTTCAGGTATAAAAATAATAGACAGGAAAAATGGAATTAAGTCAGTTGTTGTTTATGCATCTGATAAAAGAGAAGCTGGTAAAATTATCAGTAATCTGAAAAAATATGGT
>JALTAS010000184.1 GCA_027058925.1 Persephonella sp. | reverse complement strand
TGTTGTGTTTTGATTTTGACATTTTGTCTGATTTTCCGTATTTTTCTTCAAGCTCTTTCAGTTTTTCAACAGGAAGATCAAGTTTTTCAAACAGAAGCTTTGCGTTATCATTTATGTTCAGAAGATTTTCCTCTAAAAACTCCTTTATTTTTTTGTCATTTTCTTTATTTATTCCTAACTTTTTATAAATTTCACCGACGGTATTCTCCTCAGTCAGATCAAAAATCTGGAGAAACTTCTGTATCTTTATCCATTTTTTCAGAACCATTCCCTGAGTCAGAAGCTTTTTAAAAGGCTCTTTCTGGTCAACAAGACCTATCTCCCTTAAAAACTTTGTGAAAAACCTTGCATAAAGGAGATGAAGAACAGCATGTTCAATACCACCTACATAAAGGTCTACAGGCATCCAGTATTCAGCCTTTTCTTTATCAAAAGGTTTTTTATCATTTTTTGGATCACAGTATCTGAGAAAGTACCATGAGCTGTCAATAAATGTATCCATTGTGTCTGTTTCCCTTAAAGCTTCTCTTCCACATTTTGGACATTCTGTTTTTACAAACTGTTCCACTGATGAAAGGGGATTTCCCATACCTGTAAACTGGACATTTTCAGGTAAGACAACAGGAAGATCTTCTTCTGGAACTGGAACAGTCCCGCAGTTATCACAGTAAACGATGGGAATAGGGGTTCCCCAGTACCTCTGTCTTGATATGTTCCAGTCCCTCAGCCTGAAATTTACAGTTTTTTCTCCGTATCCTTTCTCTTCAATAAGATGGGTTATCTTTTCTTTTGCCTCAGAAGAAGGTAAACCATCAAAACCATCTGAGTTTATCAGTATTCCATCATCTTCAAAAGCTTTTTCATTGTAATCCCATTCACCATTTACAGGTTTTATTACAGGTTTTATAGGAATACTGTATTTCTTTGCAAATTCATGATCCCTCTCGTCGTGGGCTGGAACAGCCATTATAGCTCCTGTTCCATATCCCCACAGAATGTAGTTTGCTATCCATACAGGTATTTTTTCTCCTGTTATTGGATTTATGGCATACCTTCCTGTGAAAACACCTTCTTTTTCTTCTACTATATTTCTTTCTTTTGCAGGCATTGTCAGATACTTATTGATAAATTCTTCCACATGATCTTCCTGTTCAGTCCCTTTTGACAGTTCCAGAGCTAAGGGGTGTTCAGGGGCAAGAGCCATGAATGTAACGCCAAATATAGTATCAGGTCTTGTTGTAAAAACTTCCAGCACTGCCGTTGAGTTTTCAACAGGAAATCTTACTGTTGCCCCTGTTGATTTTCCTATCCAGTTTTTCTGCATTGTTAATACAGCTTCAGGCCAGTTTCCCTTAAGCTCTTCAAGATCATCAAGAAGAACCTCAGCATAATCAGTTATTCTCAAAAACCATGAAGGAATCTCTTTTTGAACAACAGGTGTATCACACCTCCAGCATCTTCCTTCTATTACCTGCTCATTTGCTAAAACTGTCATATCGTGTGGACACCAGTTAACAACAGCTGACTTCCTGTAAGCAATCCCTTTTTCATACATTTTCAGGAATATCCACTGGTTCCATCTGTAATAATCAGGCGAGCATGTTGTTATTTCCCTATTCCAGTCGTAAGAAAATCCAAGCCTTTTCAGCTCTTTCCTCATGTAGTCTATATTTTCATAAGTCCATTTTGCAGGATGAACACCGCTTTTTATCGCTGCATTTTCTGCCGGCATACCAAAGGCATCCCAGCCCATCGGGTGAAGGGTGTTTTTCCCTTTCATTCTGAGATATCTGTTAACGACATCGCCAATGGCGTAATTCCTTACATGTCCCATATGTATCCTTCCAGAAGGATAAGGAAACATCTCAAGAACATAAAATTTGCTTTTTTCTTCTTTTTCTTCCGTTTTAAAAATATCTGATGATTCCCATTCTTTTAATAGATTTTCCTCTATATTTTTGAAATCGTACTCCTTTTTCAACTCCTGTCCTCCATAAATATTGTGATATTATTATAAACCACAAAGCATAAGGTTGAGAGGTTGAAATGAAAAGGCTGATAGGATTGATTCTCCTGATTTTTGGGATCTCATACGGTGATACCCTTATTCTTACAGATGGGAAATACCAGACATACATACAGCAGGAAGAGTTTATGGTTGCAGAGGGAGAGAACATAATAGGTCCTATTTCTT
>JALTAS010000183.1 GCA_027058925.1 Persephonella sp. | reverse complement strand
CTTCTTGTATCTGCACCATCAACAACATCATCATGCAAAAGTGATGCTGTATGCAGATACTCCATAGCAACAGCAAGTGGATAATCTCTCTCCTGATTTTCCCCTCTAAGGAGCTTTGAGAATGTGAGAACAAGGACAGGTCTTAATCTTTTACCTCCACTTGAGAGGATGTAGCCTCCAACCTTCAGTATGAACTCCACATGGGAATCCATAAATTTTGAAAGATCATCCTCAATTCTGTCAATAACAGCCTTTTCTACCATCTTTTTCACCCTTTAACGCGCCCGGCAGGATTTGAACCTGCGACCCCCAGCCCCGGAAACCGGTGCTCTATCCTACTGAGCTACGGGCGCTTTTATTAGATTTCTAAGTTTTTTCATATTGATAACATCCATTTCCCCTGTTTTTGGGGTCTCTAAAATAAAAGGCAGATTACTAAAATATTCATCATTCAAAAATAATTCAAACCCTTTAAGACCTATTGATCCTTCTCCTATATGTTCATGTCTGTCTTTCCTTGAGTTAAAGGGAGTCTTTGAGTCGTTGCAGTGTATAACCTTTACCTTTTCCAGTCCTATTTTTTCTTTTAGCTCCTCTTTATAGGTGTAAAAACCATCCTCTGTATTTATTCTGTATCCTGCAGAGTAAATATGGCATGTATCTATACATATACCAACATTTCTGTCAGAAAAAGGCTCTATAAGCATAAGAAGTTCATCTGTTGTTTTTCCTATTTCACCTTTCTGCCCTGCAAGTGTTTCATACAAAAATGTTGTGTGTTTCAGATCCAACTCAGAAAATATAGATTTCATACTGTCTATTATGTTTTTTATAGCCTGTTTTTCATCAAGCCCTTTTGCCTTTCCTGCATGTATCACATAGTAGTCTATCTCAAGCTCTTCACACAGTTTAAGCTCTTTTATCACTCCGTTTATTGATTTTTTTCTGAGTTTCTCATCTGCTGAAGCAAGATTGAAAAGGTAAGAAGAATGAACAACAACAGGAGAGATACCTGTCTGTTTTCTTTTTTTCCTAAATAGATCCTTCTCTTGCTTTGTTCTTTCCTTCCATGCCCACGATCTTGGGGAGGAAACAAAAAACTGCACTGTATCTGCACCTATCTCTTTTCCCCTATCAAAAACAAGATCAAGAGATTTTGATGATGATACATGAGCTCCTATCTTTACCATAACTCTATCCTGAAATCTCCTGATATATACGGATTTGTTTTTTTCTCTATTCCTATCTTTGTTGTATCCCCATGCCCTGGAATTACATCTGTGTCATCAGGCAGTTCCATCAGTTTTTTCAGGGAGCTTTCCATCTGTTTCATATCTCCGCCGGGAAGATCTGTTCTCCCTATACTCCCCTTAAAAAGCGTGTCTCCTGTTATAACAAAGCCATTTTTTTCATCATAAAAGCAGACGCTTCCTGGGGTATGACCGGGAGTTTCTATAACCCTCACGTTAAACCTTCCAAATGAGATAATATCTCCCTCTTTCAAAAACCTGTCAGGTTCAGGACAGGGTGTAGCTCCAACCATCTGGGCAAAACCAGGAAAAATATCATTATTTATCAAAAATATATCCTTCTGGTTCATAAAAAAAGGAACATCAAAATACTCTTTCAAAAATCCCACCTGTCCCACATGATCAATATGCCCATGTGTTGCAAGTATATATCTAAGACTGTAATTTTCAAGCTCTTTTAATATCCTTTTTCCATCAGCCCCCGGATCAACAACAACTACCTCTTTTGTATTTTCATCAATAATAAAGATGGTGTTTTCTTGAAGAGGACCTACCGTAAGAACCTTTATCATTCTTTTATTCCCAGATACTTATTATCAACAAGTGATGTTGTGTATTTTCCGGAAAGAAACTCCTCATCTTTTAGAATTTTGAGATGAAAATCCTTTGTCGTTTTTATTCCACCTATTATTAGCTCTGTTAACGCTCTTTTCCCTCTTATTATAGCCTCTTCCCTGTTTTTTCCATAAACAATAAGTTTTGCTATTAAAGAGTCATAATACGGAGGAACTGTATATCCCCTGTATATATGGGTATCTACCCTGACGCCAAAACCACCTGGAAGATAAAGATCCTCAATTTTCCCCGGATTTGGGGTAAATGTTTCAGGATCCTCAGCATTTATTCTGAACTCTATCGCGTGGCCGGTGTTTTTTATATCCTTTTGAGTAAAATCAAGTTCCTGTCCATCTGCTATAAGAAGCTGCCATGCAACAAGATCTATACCGCTTGTCATCTCTGAAACGGGGTGCTCAACCTGTATTCTACCGTTCATCTCTATAAAATAAAAGTTCATATCTTTGTCAACTATAAACTCTACAGTTCCTGCTCCTGTAAAGCCAACATGCTTTGCAAATCTAACAGCGGCTTCTCCCATCTCTTTTCTAACCTTTTTTGTGATAAAAGGAGATGGGGATTCTTCAAGAAGTTTCTGGTGTCTCCTCTGGATTGAACATTCCCTGTCTCCTATATAAACAACATTTCCATGCTCATCGGCCAGTATCTGTATCTCAATATGTTTAGGGTTCTGGATAAACTTCTCTATGTAGACACGGCTGTCACCAAAATTTGTTTCAGCTTCTCTCTGGGCAACAGGCAGAAGTCTTGAAAGCTCCTGAGGTGAATGTGCAACTCTCATACCTCTTCCACCACCGCCTGCAGCCGCCTTCAGGAGAACTGGATATCCTATTTTGTCTGCAACCTCCAACGCCTCCTTAAGAGTTTCAACAGGAGGACTTCCTGGAATTATGGGAACATTCGCTTCCTGAGCTGCCTTTCTTGCTGCTGCCTTGTCTCCGGTAAGCTTGATTGTTTTTGATTTTGGACCTATGAATTTAATGTTTGATTTTTCCAAAATAGATGCAAAGTTTGGATTTTCAGCCAAAAACCCATATCCTGGATATACAGCATCTGCGTATGATATCTCTATAGCAGACAGAATTGAGGGTATATGAAGGTAACTTTTATCAGAGGGGGCTTTTCCTATACATATTGAGTAATCAGCAAGTTTTACATGCATTGAGTCTCTGTCTGCTTCAGAGTAAACGGCTATTGATTCCCCACCTAACTCTCTGATAGCCCTTATAGCCCTTATAGCTATTTCTCCCCTATTTGCTATAAGCACTCTTTTGATATTAACAAGCTCTTTCAATACTTTTCTCCTGATTTTATAGCTTTTTTATACAAATTTCCTAATATTATATAATAACAACCATAAACAAAAAATTTTCAGGTTATAAAATGAGTGATATTGATTTTCAAAGCAGAAGAAAGTTAACATTCCTCCGATTAATGGTTTCTCAGGGGATTGTTCCTGCAGAAAAGGTAAGAAATAATCCAAATGTTGATAGCAGGGAATTTACAGACATCCTGACCTATCTTGTAGAAAGCAAAACCGCTGACGAAAACAAAATAAAGGAATTTTTTGTCAATTTTTTAAATCTCAAATCTTATGATGCAGGTATGGAAACAGATGTTGATGAATCAATTCTCTCAAACATACCTTACAGTTATATGGCAAAGAAAAAATTTGCACCGGTCAAATATGATAAAGAAACTGAAAAACTGACTATAGCCGCATTTAACCCAATTGATAAAGAGATTATTCATTATCTGAAGTTTCTTGGCATTAAAAATATAGAGATACTTGTTGCTTCCTATACAGAACTTCAGAAACTTCTTGAGAGTTACAGCAGAATGGCCGCTCCCACAGAAATTCTGGATAATATAGGACTTGATGCTGAAGTTGAGGAAGAATACCAGAAAGAAGAAGAGATAAATGTTAGTGAAGCTATAGCAGGTGCTGAGGAAGCTCCTATTGTAAAAGCCTCCAGGCTTTTTATAGTAAATGCTGTAAGACAGGGGGCTTCAGATATTCATATAGAGCCTTTTGAGAAAGAACTGAGGGTGAGATACAGGATAGACGGTATCCTGAGAACAGTTCAAAGACTTCCTGTAAACATCAAAGATGCTCTTGTTGCAAGATATAAAATAATGGCAAATCTTGATATAGCAGAAAAGAGGCTCCCACAGGATGGTAGAATAAGAGTAAGGATTGACAGGAGACCGATTGATCTAAGGGTGTCCATAGTTCCCACCGTTTATGGTGAAAAAGTTGTAATGAGGATTCAGGATGCCCAGTCATACCTTGGATTAAAACTTGAGGATCTTGGTTTTGAACCTGAGGATCTTGAGAAAATCAGAAAGGCCATATACAGCCCTTGGGGAATGGTTCTTGTCACAGGACCAACAGGTTCTGGTAAAACAACAACCCTTTACACAGCTCTGATGGAAAGGAACACAGAAGATGTTAACATATCAACAGCTGAAGACCCTGTTGAGGTTTCTATTCCAGGAATTAATCAGGTTCAGATAAAAGAACATATAGGTCTTACATTTGCCGAAGCTTTAAGATCATTTTTAAGGCAGGATCCAGATATTATACTTGTTGGTGAGATAAGGGATAGGGAAACAGCAGAAATATCAATAAAAGCTGCCCTGACAGGACACCTCGTTTTCTCCACACTCCACACAAACGATGCCCCTTCTTCCATCACAAGGCTGATAGATATAGGTGTGGAAAATTTCCTCGTTGGAACGGCGGTAAACATGATAATAGCCCAGAGGCTTGTAAGGAAACTGTGTGAGAAGTGTAAACTTCCTGCTAAATACCCTGATGAGTTCTGGTTAGGGCTTGGACTTTCTGAAGATGATATTAAGAATGGGGAGTTTTTTACACACAATCCAGATGGCTGTGAAAGATGTAACAAAACAGGTTACAGAGGAAGAACAGCCGTTCATGAAATACTTGAGATAGACGATAATATAAGAAAAGCTATTCTTTCAGGTGCAAATGCAACACAATTAAAAGAGCTTGCTGTAAAAAACGGTATGAAAACATTGTTTCAAAATGCTTTGCAAAAGGTAAAAAGAGGAATAACAGATATAGCAGAAGTGGAGAGGGTTCTGATAAAGTAAAAAATTTTGAGGTAATAAATCATGGAACAGGAAAAACTTTCTTTTACCATTGATGAAATTGCAAAAGTAGCTATAGAAAGAGATGCCACAGATATTCATATTACAGCAGGAGCACCTCCAACTGTAAGGGTTGATGGTAAAATCGTTTATCTATCTGACTATCCTGTTATGTACCCAAAAGATACACAGAAATTCATTTACTCCATAATGAATGAAAAACAAAAAAGGACTTTTGAGGAAAAGAATGAGGTTGACTTCTCCATCGGTATTAAAGGGCTTGGAAGGTTCAGGGTAAATGTTTACAGGCAAAGAGGTAGTGTTGCAGCAGCCTTAAGGAGAATTCCATATGAGATAAAACCTATGGAGGAACTTGGACTTATCCCTTCAGTTAAAGAGCTTTGTAGAAAAAGTATGGGTCTTGTTCTTGTTACAGGTCCAACAGGTTCAGGTAAAACAACAACTCTTGCATCAATGATAGACTACATAAATACAAACTACCCGTACCATATAATAACAATTGAAGATCCTATTGAGTATCTCTTCCCCCACAAAAAATCTCTTGTTGCACAGAGAGAGGTGGGAAACGATACGGCAGGTTTCTCAATAGCCTTAAAATATGCATTGAGGGAAGATCCGGACGTTATACTTGTTGGTGAGATGAGGGATCTTGAGACAATAAGGGCTGCTCTTACAGCTGCTGAAACAGGTCACCTTGTTTTCGCAACGCTCCACACAAATACAGCCATACAGACAATAAACCGTATAATAAATGTCTTTCCTGAAAATGAACAAGATCAGATAAGAACAGAGCTTAGCTTCGTTCTGCAAGGTGTTATATCACAAAGGTTATTACCCAGAATTGGTGGAGGAAGGGTTCTGGTTCATGAGGTCTTGATCCCAACAACAGGTATAAGAAATCTTATAAGAGAAAACAAGATACACCAGATTTACGGTCTCATGCAGTCTGGACAGGTCGGAACTGGAATGCAGACTATGAACCAGTCAATATACAGGGCGATTAAGGAGGGATGGATAACAGAAGATGACGGATTCAAGGTATCTCCTGAACCTCAAGAATTAGAGAGAATGCTCAAAACCTTAAGATAAGGGAGGTAAGTAATGCCAAAGTTTAAATACGTGGCAAGGGATAAATACGGGGTTGTAAGGGAGGATGTTATATATGCACCTGATGCAGGTGCAGCACAGATGGAGCTTGAAAAAAGAGGTTTTGAGGAAATAAAACTCCAGATAGCACCGGCAAAACAGATAAGCCTTGAGATAAATATTTTCAAACCAAAAGTAAAAGAGAAAGATCTGGCATTATTTACAAGACAGCTTGGTGCGATGATAAACGCCGGTGTGGGTATAGCTGAATCCCTCGAGATTTTATCAGAACAGATGCCTAACAAAACACTGGCAGACACATTAAAAAAAGTAAAAGAGGATGTTGTTGCTGGAATGTCTCTTTCAAAAGCAATGGCAAAGCACCCAAAAGTATTTCCAGAGTTTCTGGTCAACCTGATAGAAGCTGCTGAAGAATCTGGAAACCTTGATGTAATACTCCAAAGAGCAACAAACTACTACGAAAAGATCGCAGCAATAAAAAGAAAGATAGTCAGTGCATCCTGGTATCCTGCGATGGTTGTTGTTATAGCAACAGTTATAGTTCTGGGAATTCTCACATTTATAGTTCCTACATTTGCCAATTTATACGCAAGTATGGGTGGACAGCTTCCATTTTTAACTCAGCTTTTAATTGATGCAAGTAATCTGGTCAAAAGTAATATCCTGTATATCATAATAGGACTGATAGGCCTTGTGATACTGAACAAGTTTATCTACAGCACAAGAGCAGGTAAGGAGGGCTATCACAGAATTTTTCTTCATCTTCCTATTCTTGGAAATATATTCCTCAAAGGAGCGATAGCAAAGTTTTCAAGAACCCTTGCCACTTTGATAACTGGTGGTGTTCCAATTATGAGATCATTGGAAATCTCCTCCAGCGTTGCAGGTAATGTTATTATAGAAAAAGCGGTTTTAGAAGCGAAGGACAAAGTTGAAAAAGGTCAGGAAATCTACAAATCACTTGATCCAAAAATATTCCCGCCTATATTAATCGCGATGGTAAGGGTTGGTGAGGATACAGGAAGGCTTGATGAGATGCTTGATACAATTGCAAACTTCTTTGAGGATGAGGTTGATAGAGCTGTTGAAGGTCTTATATCAACGATTGAGCCGCTTCTTATGGTGTTTATCGGAAGTATAGTAGGTGTTATCCTCATAGCCCTTTATCTACCAATATTCAAGATGGGTGAGCTCATTAAATAAAGATGAAAAAAATCGCAGTCGCAATGAGTGGAGGGGTGGACTCATCTGTAGCCGCCCTTCTGCTTAAAGAAAAAGGCTTTGATGTTATAGGGATTACTTTGAAAATGAGTTCTATATCATGTGATACAGGTCTGCAGGTATGCTGTTCCCCTGAAGATGTAAAAGATGCAAAAAGGGTGGCTTCTTACCTGGGAATAGAACACTATGTGCTTGACTGGGAGGGTATATTCAGAAAAAAAGTTATTGATTACTTTGTTGAGCAGTATAAAAAAGGTAAAACTCCAAACCCTTGCAGTATATGTAACAGAGAGGTAAAAACAGGATTACTGGCTAAATATGTAAAGGAGATTTTAGGTGTTGATCTGCTATCAACAGGTCATTATCTGGGTATAGATAAGTTTGAAGGATACAATGTAATAAAAAGAGGTAAAGACAAAAACAAAGATCAGTCTTACTTTATGGCTCTTCTTGAAAAAGAAGTCCTTGATTATCTTATATTTCCCCTTGTAGATCTCACAAAAGAAGAGACAAGAAAGATAGCAGAAAAATATAAAATACCTGTGGCAAAAAAGTCTGAAAGCTTTGAGATATGCTTTACCGCAGGAAAAACCCCCGGGGAATATCTTGATGAAACAGGTCTTCTACCACCATCAGAGGGAGATATACTCCTAAAAAGCGGTAAAAAGATTGGAACACATACAGGTCTGGCAAACTACACTATAGGTCAGAGAAGAGGTTTAGGCGTTGCATGGAAAGAACCTCTTTATGTTTTAGAAAAAATTCCTGAGGAAAACGCTCTTATAGTCGGAACAAAAGAAGATCTTATGACAGATTATGTTGAGACAGAGAGTCTTAATCTTTTTGTTCCTGAAGAAAACCTCCATAACCTTGATCTAAAGGCTCAGGGAAGATATAGACAAAAACCAATAGATCTAAAAGGTTTTGAAAAGAAAGGGGATAAATACAGGTTTTACTTTAGAGAACCTCAGATTAAGTTTGCTTCAGGACAGGTTCTTGCACTGTACAGCGGTGATAAGCTCTTAGGTGGGGGAATTATAGCTTAAGGGATTTTATAAAACTAACAGCCTGATCTTTTGTTTTTATTTCTCCTTTTATCTGCTGTTTTATCAGCTGCTGTTTTATTTTGCCGACCAAAGGGGATGAAGGAATACCTAAAATCTCCATTATTTCTTTCCCTGATAAAAGAGGCTCTTCAACTATATTTTTTGTATAAAAATCAAAGTAATACTCCTGAAGATATATTATAAAAAGCCTCATTTTATCTAAAAACTGATCATCTTCTGATGTTCCGTAAATG
>JALTAS010000182.1 GCA_027058925.1 Persephonella sp. | reverse complement strand
ATAGGTTTTCTCCTTATCATCCTTTTTATAATAAATCAGATTCTTGAATACAATAGTTTCAGAGAGATAAACATATACCACGCAAAGAACCAGTCAAATGTAGTTGCGGAAATGGTTAGAGACTCCCTGACAACGCTGATGAGTATAGGACGGATTGATAAAAGAAATATATTTCTGAACAACATAAGAATGCATAAAAAAAATATAGAGGAGATCAGGGTTATCCGTGGTGATAAAGTAATAAAACAGTATGGACCCGGAAATCCCTATGAACAACCAAGATCACAGCAGGAAAAAGAAGTTCTCAAAACTGGAATTCCTTACGAAAAATTGGAAGAGACATTTGATAAAGTTCATTATGTTCTTATAATCCCTTATAAAGCGGAGCCAAAAGGTAAAATAGACTGTCTGAAATGTCATGATGTTGATGCAGGAGACATATTAGGTGCTATCTACATAAAAACTGATCTTACGGAGATAAGAAGAACAGCATTCCTTAACCTGCTAAACACATCAATTGTGGCGATGGTTATCTTTATAGCAACGATTTTTGTTATTATCAGGTTTTTCCAGCCTTATACAGAGTTTTTCTCCAAACTTAAAAAAGGGCTTTCAAGAGCTAAAGAAGGAGATTTTACAGAAAGGGTGTTTATTGATACAAACGATGAAGCAAAAGAGGTTGCAGACACCTATAACGAAACTATGGATAAACTTTGTATGACTTTAACATCAATAGAAAAAAAGGTTTCATATCTGATAGGGGAAAATATTGAAAAATCAACAAATGCATTAAAAGATACTTACAGAATAGTTAATGAGCTTGTTAACATATACAACTTCAAAAAGATTGTTGAAAAAGATGCCTCAAAGGAAGACATATATATGAGGCTCAGAAAGCTTATGAGAGATATGAAAATAAGTAAGTACTCAATATACGAGGTGGATTATGAAAAAAATAAACTGATAGATATAGATGAATCTGTAAAATGGTGTAAGGATATTGTCTTTTCAAATGCTGATCAGTGTCGTGTTAAGAGAACAGGATCAGAAGTTATCTCTGAAGAGTATGCGTGTGTATGTCCTAACTTTATAAACTGTGAGGATGGTGAAGCTGAAGAGCTGTTCTCATGCCTTCCTATTTTTGTTGGTGGAAGGGTCGGCATAATACTACAGCTTGTTTACACAAAGGAGGAAAAAGAGGAGATTAAAAGAAAAACGCCTTTCATTGAAGCATACCTGAGAGAAGTAGCACCTGTAATTGAGGCCAAGTCCTATATGGAAAAACTTAGAAGACAATCCCTTATTGATCAGCTTACAGGTGTTTACAACAGAAGATTTCTTGAGGAGCTTTCCCCTAAAATAATGGCGTATGCATCAAGAAAAAATATAACTGTTGGCATACTTATGATAGATATTGACTTCTTCAAACAGGTAAATGATCAGTACGGGCATACTGTGGGAGATGCAGTACTGAAAAAGGTAGCCTCGGTAATAAAGAACAGCGTCAGACAGTCTGATATTGTTGTAAGGTACGGTGGTGAGGAGTTCCTTGTGATACTGATTGATCTGCCTCCAGGTGAGTCTGTAAATGTTGCAGAAAAAATAAGAGAAAGGGTGGAGAAGGCAACCATTACAGCCGAAGGCGTAACTTTGAGGAAGACTATAAGTATAGGAGTGAGTGAGTTTCCAATTGACAGCGAAAAATTCTGGCAGTGTATCAAGTACGCAGATATAGCACTTTACAAAGCTAAAGAAACAGGAAGAAACAAGGTTGTGAGATTTGAACCTGAGATGTGGCAAAATGAAGAGTACTGATATTGTTGAAAATCCTCCTGTGATCTATGATGAAAAAAAGAGGATCTATATACCACAGCCTACAAGATTCTGGATATTAAACAAGGATCTCAGATCAAAAATCTCAAAATTAGAGGAAAAAAGCTGGATAAAAAAATGGGAAGAAAAGATAACGGAGGATGAAAAACTGTTCAAATTTTTTGTTAACCTCCACAAAAAAGAGATCGAAAAAAGAAAAAAATTTATCAAAGGTAAAAAATATCCGGACTATGTGGTTAAAAAGCTTCTAAGCACTGGCATTGGAGGAATTCAGGATTTTGACAAAAAACCATTCAAAGTAAAATGTCTTCATCTCTGGACAGCATATCATCTTGGAGATGAAGACTTCAAAAATCCAATTGGGCAGTTTGTTTTAGACAACATTTAAAATGCTGCATCAAAACCAATAAGAATATATCCCTCTTTTGTCTCGTGGCCAACATAATCTGCATCGTTATCCTTTGAGAGAAAATCATAGCTACCTTCAATAATCCCTTTAACATTCCTCATAAAGTAGTAAGAAAATGTAAATGTTACTGTATTTATATTTATTCCTTCATAAACAGTTGATGTACCGTCAAAATCACCTGCATCTGCATAATTGTACAGAGAGGAGATAACTATTCTATCGTTATAGATATAATCAACTCCTGCAAAAATACCCCACCAGTTATACTTCTTGTTTGGCGTATCATCAAAAAATTTCCCCCAGTCGTTATAAAGATACTGGGCAAACCAGAATATTTTTTCATTTATATTTCCTGAGATATCAAATCCATAGATCTTTTTATCTGAATACCTTGATCCGCTGTCTATTCCTGCATTAGATGTTAGTCTTGTTTTCTGCCTTCCATATAACCCAAAGATACCTGCAGATACTCCTGCTATATCAACACCTATTCTACCAAAGGCTGTTTTTTTCCTGTCATTATCAAACATATGATCAGGTCTTTGGTAGCCTGGACTGTTTATCTTGAAATTATCTTCTATACCGTTACCATTAACAAGGCCAAACTCTACAGTAACAGGTTCAAGATCTTTTCCCAAAAGAATACCTCTATCATAAGTAATACCTGCCATTCTATATATCATATAATCCTGAAATGTTAACCTCAGCTCTCTTGGAAACATAAGATCAGAGATCTGAAACTGCCCAACCATAAAATAAATTCCAGTATAAAATATGTCCGCGTATCTAAAGTATGCATCTTCTACAATCACTTTGCCATTTTCACCTTTCTCAGCAAGAATACCGTAGAAATAAAATGAGATTTTATCTGTTAATGGCGCGCTAGAAAGAATTTTTATCATATACGGAGCCTGAAAATCTGTATCTGCCTTTTCAGAATCTCCTGTAACAGGATCTATATACTTTCCTTCCCTTACCTGAGCATAGGCCATCGCTCTTATAGATAAAGGAACATATTTAGGTAAGGCTAAAAGCTGATCTCCCGTATTGATAGTAGTATCTTTCCAGTTAGGCATTCTAAGGTTGTCTTTTACAAACTGTTCACCGTAGCTATTTAGCCTTGGAAAAGCTGCATGACAGGTGTTGCAACTAACTTTGTACTGCCTTGCAAAGGCAGGAATTGCAAAGGTCTGCTGATACAACATAAAGATCAGACCTGTAATTATTACGCTAATTCTTAAAAACATAAAAATTGCCTCCAATTGTTTAAATAGATTACTGATATAGATCATATTTTTAATAATTATTTGTTCTATATCTAATGTCAAGATTTGGTTGTTTTAAAGAATAGATTTCATATATTATTTAAGTTTCAAACAAAGATATGAGGGGTTTGAATGGTTTATGACGCAGAATTTGATGTCATTGTTATAGGTGGAGGTCATGCAGGAATAGAGGCCGCTCTTGCCTCTACTAAGTTAGGGGCAAAGACTGCCCTTATAACTCTTGACAGAGAAAAGATAGGATTAATGCCCTGCAATCCTGCAATTGGTGGTATAGCAAAAGGGATAGTCGTTAGAGAAATAGATGCTCTTGGCGGTGAAATGGGAAAGGCGATTGATGAAACAGGCCTTCAGTACAAAACATTAAACACAAGAAAAGGTCCCGCTGTCAGATCTCCCCGTGCTCAGGCTGATAAGGAAGAATACAGAAAATATATGATTAAAAAGGTCACAAACACAGATAACCTGACTGTTATAGAGGGAGAAGCAACAGACATATACCTGAAAAAAGGAAAAAATGAGGTTGAGGGGGTTGAGATTGATGGTAAAATCAAAATAAGAGCAAAATCTGTTGTTGTAACGACAGGAACATTTCTTGAAGGTGTGATACACATAGGAGATAAGCAGATACCTGCAGGAAGGATGGAGGAAAAGCCTGCAAACAAACTACCCCAGTTCTACAGAAGGCTTGGATTCCCTCTATTGAGATTCAAAACAGGAACACCTGCAAGGCTTGATAAAAGAACGATTGATTTTTCATCTCTTGAGGAAGCTCCCGGAGACAATCCTGCTCCCAAGTTCTCTTTCTGGACGGAGCCTTACGGTTCTTACTGGTTTGAAAAAGGGCAGAAAGACCAGATACCCTGCTACATAACCTATACAACCCCTGAAACACACAGAATAATAAGAGAAAACCTTCACAGAACGGCCCTCTATGGCGGAGCCATAAAAGGGATAGGTCCAAGGTACTGCCCCTCAATTGAAGACAAGATCGTGAAGTTTGAAAACAAAGAGAGACATACAGTCTGGCTTGAGCCCGAGACAAGAGAAGGGATAAGCATTTATCCTAACGGGCTTTCAACATCCCTCCCTGAGGAAGTTCAGTGGGAGATGTACAGATCTATCCCTGGACTTGAGAATGTAGTTCTCCTGAAACCTGCCTATGCTATAGAGTATGATGTTGTTCCACCAACAGAGCTTTATCCTACACTTGAAACAAAAAAGGTAAAAGGTCTTTACCACGCCGGAAACTTCAACGGAACAACAGGATATGAGGAAGCTGCTGGTCAGGGTATTGTTGCAGGAATAAACGCTGCCCGTAGAGCTTTTGGGAAAGAACCTATATACATTAGGAGAGATGAGGCTTATATTGGTGTAATGATTGATGACCTTACAACAAAAGGAGTTATAGAACCTTACAGACTTTTCACATCAAGGTCAGAGTACAGACTTCATCTTAGGCAGGATAATCCTGTTTTAAGGCTGTACAAAAAGGCGTTTAATATAGGGATGATATCACAAGAGCAGTTCAGATATGTTAAGGAAACAGAAGAGGAGATCAATAAATGGATAAACAGGTATGAAAATGAAAAAATAAGTTCAGGTGGAAAATCTGTTACTGTGTTTGAGTTTTTGAAAAGACCCCAGATAAGTGTGAAAGATCTTGAAAACCTGAAAATTGAGATTCCTGAAAGGGATTACATTCAGGAAGAGATTGATATCAATATTAAATATTCAGGATATTTTGAAAGGGAAAGAAAAATGAATGAAAAAATGAGGCATCTTGAAAACATAAAAATACCTGAAAACATAGATTACTCAAAGATAGCAGGACTGACAAAAGAGGTTGTTCAAAAACTATCAAATGCAAAACCTATCACACTTGGACATGCATCAAGACTTGAGGGTATTACCCCTGCTGCAATAACAGCAATAATGATATATCTTGAAAAGATAAAAAGATCAAAAGTAAGGGAGGGTTAAACCCCTGCCCTTGCATTAAGTTTTGCTTTTAGAACCTTACCTATCTTAAAATGAACCACTTTTTTTGGCGGAACGTTTATTTTCTCTCCTGTTTTAGGGTTTCTGGCCACTTTTGCAGGTCTTGATTTTACTCTGAAAGTTCCCAGCCCTCTTATCTCTATCCTTTTTCCTTCTGCAAGAGCTTCCATCATAGCTTCAAAAGTGCCGTTTACAACATTTGCAACCGTTTTCCTGTCAAGGTCTGGAAATTCTTCCAGCAACATCTCAACAATGTCAGATTTTTTCATTTTGCCTCCTCTATCTGATTTATATCTATTTTCATTATTTTAAGCTGCTGGGCACATCTGTCACAGACAGGCTGTCCATTTTTTCCAACAGATATATCATATATCCAGCATCTTGGACATTTTTGACCTTCTGCCTTTTTAACAGCAACAATCCCCCCTGTATTTTCACCCTTTATGGAAATCTCACCATCTGTTTTTTTTGAGATCTCAACCTGAGAAACAGTAAAGAAAAATTTTATCCAGTCAATTCTCTCTTTAACAAGATTTTCATATTTTTCAGGAAGATCCAGAATAACCTTAGCTTCGTACGGATGTCTTATGAGATCCGATTTTCTTGCTTCCTCTAAAGCCTTAAGCACATCATCCCTTACCTTCAGAAGATCTTTGTATGTCTCCTCCAGATCTTTATCAATCAGATCCTGATTTACAAGGGGCATCACCTCAAGATGTATGCTTTCTTTTACATTTTTATCAAACTGTTTAACATAACTCCAGACCTCTTCCATAGTAAATGAAAGTATAGGGGCAAGAAGCTTTGAAAGGGATGTGAGCATTGAATAAAGAACAGTTTGGGCTGATCTTCTTTCTAAGGAGTCTGGAGCATAAACATAAAGCCTGTCTTTCAAAATATCAAGATAAATAGCAGACAGATCAACTATCATAAACTTTTTTATCTCATGGTAAATTCTGTGGAATCTGTAATTTTTGTATGCAGAGTGAGATATATCAATAACCCTCTGGAGTTTTGAAAGCATCCATCTGTCTATTTCAAGAAGATTTTCATATGGAACAGTATCCTTAACAGGATCAAAATCATAAAGATTTCCAAGAAAATATCTAAAAGTATTTCTTATCTTCCGGTAATCATCAGCTATCCCTTTAAGAAGGTTCATTCCTATCTTGATGTCTTCTGTGTAATCCTCAGAAACAACCCACAGCCTCAGAATATCAGCTCCGTACATCTTTATGACTTTTTCAGGTGGAATAACATTTCCAACAGACTTTGACATCTTTCTGCCTTTCTCATCAAGTATAAAACCGTGGGTCAGCACGCTGTTATATGGCGCTCTTCCATAGGAAGCAATGCTTTCAAGAAGTGAAGACTGAAACCAACCTCTATGCTGATCAGAGCCCTCAAGATACATGTCAGCAGGCCATCTGAGCTCCTCCCAGAAGCCTGTTTTTAAAACTGAAGAATGAGAGACACCGGAATCAAACCAGACATCAAGGATGTCTTCCTCTTTTTCAAAACTGTCTGATCCACATTTTTTACATCTGTACCCTTCAGGAAGAAGCTCTTCAGGATTTTTCTCAAACCATATATCAGCACCGAAAGTGTGGTTCTCAACAAGCTTTGCAACATGTTCAAAAACTTCAGGATCCTCAACTGTTTCTCCACAGTTTTTACAGTAAAAAACAGCTATAGGAACACCCCAGCTTCTCTGCCTTGATATACACCAGTCAGGCCTGTTTTCAACCATTGATTTTATTCTGTTTTCACCCCAGTTTGGGATCCATCTCACCCTCTCAATCTCTTTTATCGCTTCCCCCCTAAGGGTGTTTCCATTCTCAAGTATTGCATCCATTGATATAAACCACTGTGGAGTAGCCCTGAATATTACAGGATTCTTACACCTCCAACAGTGAGGATATGAGTGGGTTATCTCTTCGTGAAAAAGAAGAGCTCCAACCTCTTTAAGTTTGTTTATAATAGGGACATTTGCGTCAAACACCTTCAGCCCCTGTATAAATTCAGGTGCCTCCTGTGTAAATCTTCCTTCATCATCAACAGGAGCAAAAGGCTGAACGCCGTATCTTTGTCCTATTATGTAGTCTTCCTGACCATGTCCCGGTGCCATGTGAACAAGACCTGTTCCCGTTCCAAGCTCAACAAACTCAGACAGATAAATTTTTGAAACTCTGTCTATAAATGGATGTTTGTACTCTAAAAACTCAAGATCCCTTCCTTTTACCTCTTTTATAACATCTCCCTCTATTCCTGTTTTTTCCTTAAAGCTCTCAAGAAGTTCTTTTGCAACAATGAAAATCTTTTCCCCTGTATCAAGGAAAACATAATCAAAATCAGGATTTACCATAATCCCAAGATTCGCAGGAAGAGTCCATGGGGTTGTTGTCCATATAACAGCATAGGTTTTTTTATGGATATCAAATGGAGGTTCAACAAGCTCAAAGGCAACATAAATAGAAGGGTCTTTCTTGTCTTTGTATTCCACCTCAGCTTCTGCTTCAGCTGTTTTGTCGTGTATGCACCAGTAAACAGGTTTTTTCCCCCTGTAAGCTATACCTGAGCTGAATATCCTTCCAAGCTCTCTTATTTCCTGAGCCTGATATGATGGCCTCATTGTCAGATAAGGTTTTTCCCAGTTTCCTATTATTCCAAGCCTTTTAAACTCCTCACGCTGTATATTTACATACTTTGATGCGTAATCACGGCAGAGTTTTCTAAATTCTGACTTTGTCAGATCTTCCTTTCTTTTTTTCTCTTTTTTTAACTGTTTCTCAACCTGCTGCTCTATAGGCAGTCCGTGACAATCCCATCCTGGAACAAAAGGGGCATCCTTTCCTCTCATTGATTCATATTTAACAAGGATATCCTTCAGAATTTTGTTTAGAGCATGTCCAAGATGAATATTTCCGTTTGCATAAGGAGGTCCGTCATGGAGAATATACTTTTCTTTTCCTTTCCTTTCCTCTCTCAGTTTTTTATATAGGTTTATATCTTCCCATTTTTTTAGTATTTCAGGCTCTTTTTTTGGTAGATTTCCCTTCATAGGAAATTCTGTTTTCGGCAGATTTAATGTATCTTTCCAGTCCAAAACCTCTGACCTCCTTCATTTCTCAGAAAATAATATTATAAGCTATTATCAACTTTAGTAT
>JALTAS010000181.1:672-2222 GCA_027058925.1 Persephonella sp. | reverse complement strand
CTTTGATAAAGATATCCAAAAGTTGTATGAAAGAGCTATTGATTTATCTGAGATTAAACTTCCTAATCAAAAGCATTTTAAAGATCCAGAAGAAGCGTTGGCAGCTCATTTAGCACTTGCATATATGTTTTACAAGGAGGTTGATCTTAATCATTCATTAATTAAGAAATTTTGGAATAATTGTAATATAAAAAGACATTCTCATTTTGTGAGCTTTATTGGCAGATTGTTTATATCAGGAGATAACTATCAAGCAGATGAACATTTGAGGAAAGAGAAATGGGCCAGAAGAAGATTAATAGAGTTATGGGATTATGTTCTAGAAAAATACAAAGATAAAGATGTTGTAAAGAAATTTGCTTTTTGGATAAGCACAGATAAAGATATTTTTGACGCTAAAGAGTTGGTTCAAAAAATTAAGCAGACTTTGGAGATTACTCAAGGATTCTTAGAGTGGGAATATGGACTTGTAAAATCTATAGTTAGATTAGCTCAAGAATCTCCTGAAGATACTTTGGAGATAGTTAAATTATATCTTTTACAAGGTTGTATAGAAGGAAAACAGCAGTTATGGCGGTTGGATGAAGAATGGATAAAAGCTTTTGAAATTCTTTATCAAAATTCTCAACTCAAACCAGAGATTGAAAAGTTGATTAATATTCTTATTGAACGCGGTGGAAGAATATTTTCGCCATTGGAAGATGTTATTAGATGATTTGTTAAGTTAAAAAACAGTAAGAGATTTGGTAGTTTTCCACAGGGGAAATTTGTTTGGGTGTAGAATCGTATAGTTTTATTAAAAAAGGGAATTAAGGTTGTAAAAAATTATGGAGAAAACTATTCAAGAAGAATTTTTGTCATTATATCAAAAATGGGAAGAGTATCTAAAAAGCAGGTATGGTGAAAATATGTATGATTCTTCAAAAAGAATCTATAAAGATGAAAAGCCTTTGTTTGATGGTGTAAAAATATCAGAAAATAATCTTTTAGGATTAGTTAATATCAGGAATGCTTACGCACATTCAAAAAATTTGTTGGAAATAAAAGATCCTGCTGTTGATATTCTTAGAAATTTTAATCCCAAAGAATTCCCCGCAGCTTGCTGCGGGGTATCCATAGTGTATAATAATATATACTATGGATAACAACACAGCAAACAGCAAACATATCCATAAAAGCCATAATAAAACATTGCTTTTGTACCATCTCGTCTGTCCTGTAAAATACAGAAAAAAGGTTATAACAACCCAAGACACCAAAACACAATAAAAAACACCTGCCTTGAAATAAGCAAAAGATATGAAATACATTTTGTGGAAATAGGAACAGATGAAGACCATGTCCATTTCCTCATACAAACCATACCCACACTATCACCCACAAAAATAGCCCAAACAATCAAAAGCATTACAGCCAGAGAAATATTCAAAAAACATCCAGAAATAAAAAAAGAGCTATGGGGAGGAAAATTCTGGACAAGCGGGTTCTATATAAACACAGTAGGCCAATACGCCAATGAACAAACCATAAGGAATTATGTCAAAAAACAA
>JALTAS010000181.1:0-662 GCA_027058925.1 Persephonella sp. | reverse complement strand
CAATAAAACATTGCTTTTGTACCATCTCGTCTGTCCTGTAAAATACAGAAAAAAGGTTATAACAACCCAAGACCACCAAAACACAATAAAAAACACCTGCCTTGAAATAAGCAAAAGATATGAAATACATTTTGTGGAAATAGGAACAGATGAAGACCATGTCCATTTCCTCATACAAACCATACCCACACTATCACCCACAAAAATAGCCCAAACAATCAAAAGCATTACAGCCAGAGAAATATTCAAAAAACATCCAGAAATAAAAAAAGAGCTATGGGGAGGAAAATTCTGGACAAGCGGGTTCTATATAAATACAGTAGGCCAATACGCCAATGAACAAACCATAAGGAATTATGTCAAAAAACAAGGAAAAAATATAAACAAATCCACAGAGATCAATTAACAATATTTGAAGATCTAATCTAAACCAAACAAAATTTGCAAGGTGTGGATACCCCGCAGCTTGCTGCGGGGTAGTTCATTTGAACAAATATTACACGATCGTGTAATATTTGTTCAAATGGATGAAGATTTTTTATTTTCTATACTAAAATTGTTGTGGTTTATTGGGGATAAAGGGGTTTGGAGAAATCTTGATCATAGTGTATTATGTAGATAAGTAGTTTTGTGAATATGAAACAAAAGGAAAGGGGTAGAAT
>JALTAS010000180.1 GCA_027058925.1 Persephonella sp. | reverse complement strand
CTTTCTTTTGAGCTTTTTGGAATAAAGTTCAAAAATCCTGTCTGGACAGCATCAGGCTGTTTTTCTTACGGACTTGAGGTGGCACAGAACCTTTATGATATTTCAAAGCTTGGAGCTGTTGTCGTAAAAGGGCTTTCATACAGACCAAGAGAAGGAAACCCTCCCCAGAGAATAGTTGAAACCCCTTGCGGAATGCTTAACTCTATAGGACTTCAAAACCCCGGAGTTAAATATTTTGCTGAAAATATACTTCCAGAGCTCATGAAATACGACACCGTCATAATTGCCAATGTTTTTGGAGAAGATGAAGATGAGTACATAATGGTTGCTGAGTTTTTAGATAAAACTGAGGGGGTTGATGCCCTTGAGCTTAACGTGTCCTGCCCGAATGTGAAAAAAGGCGGGATTGCTTTCGGCTCAGACCCAGAAACACTTTTTTCTCTTGTCAAAAAGCTGAAAAACACCACATCAAAACCTCTTATGGTAAAGCTAAGCCCAAACATAACAGACATAACCCAGACAGCTCAGGCATGTGTTGAGGCAGGGGCTGACGGTCTTGTTCTTATAAACACACTTCTTGGAATGGCAATAGATGTTGAAAAGGAAGAGCCTATCATTGGTATGAAAACAGGTGGGCTTTCAGGACCTGCGATTCTTCCTGTTGCTGTCAGGATGGTGTATCAGGTCTATGAAAAATACGGCTCATCAGTTCCTATAATCGGTGTGGGGGGTATAACAACTTATCAGGATGCACTCCAGCATATACTTGCAGGTGCAGTGGCAGTTCAGATAGGAACAGCAAACTTTTTTGATCCATACGCACCTTTAAAGGTAATAGAAGGGATCAGTCACCACATCAGGAAAAAACATTACAGCCATTTTCTTGAAATTGTTGGGAAGGCACACAGATTAGAAATAAAAAAATAGGAGGTTTTTATGACAGGGGCTTTTCCTGATTTTACATTAAATGATAAAAATTTAGATCAACATAAAGAAAAGATTTTAAAGCAGATACAGGAAAACAAGCAGAAAATAAATAAGCTTTTAAAACAGGATAAAAAAACATACAGCAATTTTGTAAAACCTTACCAGCTTATGCATGTTAAATTAAGTTTTCTTTTTTCCCCTTTATCCAACTTAAATTATGTGAAAAACTCTCCAAAAACTCAGGAGATCTACTCATCTTTACTTCCCGTTCTTACTGAATACTATACCCAGCTTGGACAGGATGAAAGGATTTATAGAGTTTTCAAAGAGATATACAAAAATGAGAAGGATTATCTTAATCAGGAACAGAAAAAGGTTCTCCAAGATACCATTAGAGATTTTGAACTTTCAGGTGTTTCCCTTTCCCCTGAAAATAGAGAAAAGGTAAAAAATATAAATATAAAACTTTCACAGCTTCAAAATCTTTTTGCCCAGAACATTCTTAATCATACAGACCGTTATGAAATGGTAATTGAGGATACTGAAGATCTGAAAGAGATTCCTCAAACAGAACTTGAAAAAGCAAAAATTGTAAAAAACGGTAAAACAGTTTACAGGTTTACCCTCCATCAACCTTCATACATCACATTTATGACATACTGTCCAAACAGAGAAAAAAGAGAACAGCTGTATAAAGCTTATGTTACAAGGGCACCGGAAAATGAAAAGGTTTTGGAAGAGATCCTGTCTTTAAGATATGAAAAGGCAAGATTGCTTGGTTTTAACAACTATGCAGAGCTTTCCCTCGCCACGAAAATGGCTCACTCTCCACAACAGGTTATAGATTTTTTAAAAAATTTAGCAGAAAAAAGTAAACCTCAGGCAGAGCAGGAATACAGCCAGCTGAACAGTTTTGCAAAAAAATTGGGTCTTGAAGGTGATCTTCAGGCCTATGATTTTGCCTACTATTCTGAGAAAATGAAAAAAGAGATGTTTGAATTTAATGATGAGGATTTTAGACCTTATTTTGAGAAAAACAGGGTTATTAGAGGTCTTTTTGGATTTTTAAACAGGCTTTTTAAACTTGATTTTGAAGAGATAGATGTTCCTGTGTGGCACCCTTCTGTATCTGTTTACCATATTTACAGGAAAGGAAAGCTTATTGGAAGGATTTATCTTGATCTTGAATCAAGAGAGGGGAAAAGAGATGGTGCATGGATGGATGAATGGGTTGTCCATCATGAAGATGAAAAAGGAAGGATAATTAATCCGGTTGCCTTTATTGTAGCCAACTTTTCCCCATCATCAAAAGATATACCATCTCTATTAAGACCTTACGATGTAGAGACTTTATTCCACGAGATGGGGCATGCCCTCCACCACCTTCTAAGCGAAGTAAAAGAACCTTTTGTAAGCGGAATATCAGGTGTAGAATGGGATGCTGTAGAGTTCCCCTCCCAGTTCCTTGAGAAGTTTGCTTATGAGCCATCTGTTTTAAAAACTTTCGCATATCACTACAAAACAGACCAACCACTTCCAGATGAGATGATAAAAAAACTTAAAAATTCAAAAAATTTCCTATCTGCATTATCAATGCTCAGGCAGATAGAGTTTTCCCTGTTTGACATTCTTATACATCTTGATAAATACAGAGCAGAAGATGTCCAGAAAATTCTTGATGAAGTAAGGAAAGAGGTGTCTGTTATCAAACCTCCCCCTTATAATAAATTCCAGTGGTCTTTCAGTCACATATTTGCCGGAGGCTATGCAGCAGGTTACTACAGCTATAAATGGGCAGAGGTTCTTTCTGCTGATGCTTATTTTATGTTTGTTGACAATGGAATTTACAATGATGAGATAGCTGAAAGTTTTTACAGCAATATTCTTTCAAGAGGAGGAAGCATGCCTGCCGGTGAACTTTTTAGAAGATTTGCAGGTAGAGAACCAGATATTAATGCTTTACTTAAACTGAGCGGAATAAAAACAGGAGGATAGATTATGGTAGTAGTAATGACAAAATTTCAGATAAAACCTGAATATAAAGAGGATTTCAGGAAGTATGCTGTTGAAAAATTTGGAGAAAAAGGACTGGCCGATCAGGAAGGATTTATAAAAATGAACCTTCTTGAACCTATGAACTTCCCTTCAGGAAAAGAGAATAATACATTTATTATAGAAACATACTGGGAGAGTTTTGAGTTGTTCAAAAAATATACCCAAAGCGAGGCTTTTAGAAAAGCGCACCAGAACCCTCCACCATTGGAATGGTTTGCAGGGCACCCAGCTGTTGAGGCTTACAGCATAATAAAGGAGCTGTAGTCATGAATTATATACAGGCTACTTACCTTCTCAGTTCAGATAAAAGGTTTGATCCTGAGAGTAGAATAAAGGATTACATAAAGAAAATTTTTGGGAACATAAAACATATGCCAGAAATTGTTGATATTGACAGCTTTTACGACACTGATCTTAAACTTCACAAAGCCCTCGTGAGGATAAACTATCCTGTTGTTCTTTTCAGATATGATATGAGCAGTATTCTTTCCATACTGTACGGTGAGATAATTGTTCCTGAAAATATCAGACTGATAAGCGTAGATTTTCATCCTGCTTTTTTAGATCATTTTAAAGGTCCAAATCTTGGTGTAAAAGGTGTAAAAGATATAGTAGGAATACATCACAGACCCCTGATTGCTGGAACTTTGGTGTCATTAAACGGTATAAGCAGGAAAGAGTTTGAAAGTATGATCAGACAGTCTGCTGAAGGGGGACTTGACATAATAAGAGAGAATGAGATCTTTTTTGATGATGCGATGATACCATTTGAAGAAAGAATTAAAATAGCATCAGATATTGTATCTGAGTCTTCACAAAAGTTCGGTAAAAATATTCTTTATGCCCCATTTGTTACAGGCAGTATCACAGAGATATCTGAAAAGATAAGTATCGGGATGGATGAAGGTATCACTCTTTTTACATTAAATCTGTTTCCTATAGGTTTTGAGAACCTGCAGTTTCTTTCTGATACTTACAAAGCCGGATTTATCGTAAACCCCGGATATCCACCATTCTTTTTTGAGAATGATCTTTTTGGGATACAGCCTACAGTTTTTTTTGGAAGATTTTTGAGAATGGCCGGAGCAGACATAGTAGTTGTTCCTTCCCCTTACGGAAGCAAAGCCATTCCTCATCACAGATCTGTTGAGGTGGCAAATTCACTGATAGAAAAGTTTGAAAACATAAATCCATCTATGCCTGTCATATATGGAGAGATAGAGCCGAAAGATGTATATAAAATATTTTCAGATTTTGGAAACCAGATAGTTATTGATATTAAAGATACATATACAAAGCACAAAAAAGGGATTAAAGAAGGAGCTAAAGCATATATGGATGTTATTGAGTGTGTTGTTTCAGGTTCCTCCTATGATGAATGTAAAACAATCAACCCTGACATATCAGAATTTAATCTATGAGTACAATATTTTTTTCAGATTTTGATGGAACTATAACAGAAAGGGATGTTATTGAATCCATTATGTCCCATTTTGCTCCTCCAGAATGGAAGAAAATTCATAACTCACTTATGGAAGGAAATCTTGATATAGATGTTGGAATCAGAATGATGTTTAACCTGATACCTGCAAAAAGAGAAGATGATATAAGAAATTGGGTGAAAAACAGTATAAAGGTCAGAGAAGGTTTCGGTGAGTTTCTTGATTTTTTAGAGAAAAAGAAAATTCCATTTGTGATTTTAAGTGGAGGGGTTGATTTTTATATATACCCTATAATTGAGAAATACCTGAGCAAGATCAAAAAGATTCACTCAAACAGGCTTTTTATAAATAATGGAAAACTTGATGTTAAGTTTACTTACAGATGCAGTGTAAACTGCAAAAGAAACTGTGGGATCTGTAAGCCTTACATAATTCAAACATATTACAGCAATTACAAAATTAAGATGTATGCGGGAGATGGGATTACAGATCTTGACGCATGTCAATATAATGATATAATTTTTTCAACAGGAGGGTTGGCAAACTATCTGGAAAAAATAAACTTAAGAGGTAAGAGGGTTTATCAGTTCAACACATTCTACGATGTAATAAAGGTCATAAAAGAATATGGAGAGGGGATTTCAATATGAAATTCAGCTGTGAAAAATCTGTGAAATTATGTAGAATAATACCCATTAAATATTTTAGGAGGTAATCTCATGGGAGAAAACACGGCCGTTAAGTGGATCCTGTTCTTCTTCTTCCCGGCACTGTTTATTTACGGCCTGTTGCATGTTTATTCCTCAAAACCTGCACAGGCTAAAAGAACAAAAGATCTGACAGCACAGGAAGAGGCAGGAAGAAAAGTTTACAACAAGTTCTGTGTGGGATGTCACGGAATCAATGGTGATGGTAACTCTGAAGCAGCAAAATTTTTCAAAGACAAACCACCTAACTTCCACACAGCTGTATTCAGATGGAAATCAACTCCTGAAGGAACTTTACCAACAGATGAAGACCTGATGCATATCCTCAACTGGGGAATTCCTCAAACTCCAATGCCTTCTTTCAAGCTTGTTCCTGAAGTTCAGAAAAAAGCTGTAATAGCTTACATCAAAACTTTTTCTGACAGATGGCAAAAAGAACAGCCAGGCGAGTCAGTTTACAGACATATCAAGAGACCAGCAGATTTTGGTTCACAGGAACTGATAGCAAGAGGAAAAGAGCTTTATGCTCAAAACTGTACAGCATGTCATGGAGAGCAGGGAAGAGGAGATGGTCCTGTTGCATCAACACTTCCAGTTCCTCCAACAGATCTTACATATCCTGTCAGGGCTGCGGGTCCAAAACCAGAGGATACATTCAGAGTTCTTACAGTTGGTCTTGAAGGATCACCAATGCCTTCCTTTGGACATCTTCCAGAAAGAGACCGCTGGGCGCTTGTTTCTTACATTGCTTACCTTATGAACAAAGGTAAATAAGGAGGGTTAAAATGGCAGCTAACAATCAAGAATTACAAAACCTTGTCAATTATGGGCTTGTTAAAGCTCATGTGGCAATGGGTCTGATATTTTTCATCATTGTTGCATTAATGGGATTTTTATATTCTCTCCAGCTTGATGGTATCTATCCATTTGGAGGTATTGAGTTTCTTTCTCCCGGTAGAGTGAGAATGATCCACACAGCAGGAGCTGCTTACGGATTTCTTGTTAATATGTTTACTGGTCTTATTTACTGGGCTATACCAAGATTCACAGGTTACAAAGTACTCAGCAATGCGCTTGGATGGTTTATGTTTATAGCACTTCAGGCGGCTGTTTTAATAACTGTAGTTGCTATTCTTTTCTTAGGAATGGCTGATAATGTTGAGTGGGGTGAAACCCCATGGTGGCTTGATCCTATAATAGTATTCTGGCTTTTACTTCATCTTTTACAGTTTGGGGCTCCATTATTTAAAGCATCACAAAGGGGACCTCTTTATGTTACTGGATGGTATATGTCTGCGATGCTCGTATGGACTCCTCTTGTTGTTTTTATGGGTAACCTTATTCCAAGATTTTGGTCCGTAGGTTCTGGTGCAGGTGCTGTTCAGTCAACATTTATCCATGATCTTGTTGGTCTCTATGTTACACCTGTTGCATGGGGTCTTATGTACTACTTTGTTCCTGTTATTATGAAAAAGCCAATGTGGTCTCACGGTCTTTCACTTCTTGGTTTCTGGGGATTGGCATTTTTCTATCCAATGAATGGTGTTCACCATTTCTTATGGTCTCCAATACCTATGTTTGCTCAGTATTCAGCTGTTTTTGCAACAGTTGCTGTTGAGTTTGCGGTTACATCTGTTCTTATCAACTTTATGATGACACTTAGAGGTTCAGCAGAACAGCTTAAATACAATGTTCCACTGAGATATATGTATACAGGAGCTATCTTTTACTGGATAACATGCTTCCAGTGTGCATTTCACGTTACACTTACTTTCCAAAAAGTTATCCACTTCACTGATTGGGTGACAGGACATGCCCACCTGATTATGTTTGGAACTTTCGGTCTCTGGGTTCTTGGAATGGCTGAATATGTATGGCCAAGACTTTTTGGAAAGGAAACGATGTATTCGAAAGGTCTTTCTGAAGGTGCTTACTGGCTCCTTATGATTGGAGTATTCGCTATGTTTGTTGATCTTACAGCAGGTGGTCTTGTTCAGGGATTTGACTGGATAGGTCTTAATCCATGGATAGACTCTGTTAACTTCTCAAAACCATTCTGGTACTTCAGATCTGTTACTGGGATTATGATGATAACCGGTCTGTTCATGTATGCTCTTAATTTCTACAAAACTGCAACTGCAAAAGCTGGACTCACTGCAGAGCTCAGAGAAGCATAAGGAGGTAAAGTATAATGGGTAAGATGGAACGTTTTTCATTTGTTGCATTGGTTGCAGGGATAATATTCTTCCTTTTTGCTGATTTTATATCATGGGCTCTGCCTATGTTTGTTCTGAAGGATATTCCTAAAAAGTCAGTTGAAGATCTTGCAGCTGAAGCGATAGCTAAAAACACAACAGCATGGTCTGATTTTAATAAACTTGCAAGATACTATCCTGAATCATTTAAGAAGCTGTGTAATTACACAGAAGCTTACAGCGGAGCAGCTGAAGTAATAAAAGATTGCAAACCTAACGAAAAAACATTCGCTAAGGCTCTCAGAATTGGACACAGATGGTATATCGCCGAAGGTTGCTGGAACTGTCACTCACAGATGGTAAGACCTGTATCAAATGAGACATTAAGATTTGGTATCCCTGGTGTCTCAAATACAGTTTCTTATCCATCAGAATTCCAGAATGAACTTCAGGCACCGGTACTCTGGGGAACAAAAAGGATAGGACCTGATCTTATAAGGGAAGCTGCTGTTCATAATATAGGCTGGCAGGTTGCACACCTTTACAATCCACAGTCAACATCTCCAGGTTCAAACATGCCAGGATATACATGGTACTTTGAAAAGACAAAAGACGGTAAGATTGTTCCTAATGAAAGAGGAATAGCACTCCTCACATACATAATGTGGCTGGGAAGCTGGGAGGTTAAACCTCCAAAGCCGTTTAGAATTGAAACTGCAGAAAAATAATTGGGGCTTTTAGCCCCTCCTCTCCTAATATGGAGAATGGAGGTAAAAGATGAGAGTTTCACAAAAGACGGTTGCCCTTTTGATACTCTTTATTTTCCTGTTTGTTGTAGGAACTATTATCGCTGTAAGAACAGTGGCTTATCTTGAAGCAGGAATGTCAGGATCTGATCTAAAAGGTTTTCTTGTTGAGGTTATAGCCTATGTTGTTGCACTTACAGGATGGTTTTTCCTGTTTGTTTATTCCTATATGAAAGGAGATTTTAAAGATATTGAGGGACCAAAATATGAGATTCTTGATATGGAAGAAAAAATTATTAAAGCAGAAAAAGAAGGAGGTAAATACTGATGGCTTCACATCTTGAAAATACAAAAGCTGTAGACAAGATCACATACATGACAGATGCAGTTCCAACATGGTGGATGCTTTTCTGGATTGGATATATTCTTTTTACCGTAGCATACATAGTCTTTGACTGGATTCCTGATTTCCTCGGATGGCTTGATGTTATTGGTAAAGGGCCAGAAGCGGCAGACAAATATATATGGCTTAGAGAGCTTCTCAGAGGTGGTTAATTATCTATTGATATGATATGTCATGTTTTTATAAACCAATTATTAGCAGGGGCTGAAAGGCCCCTTTTTTTATGCTCAAAAGAAATACGTTTGCTCATTAAGAATATGGA
>JALTAS010000179.1 GCA_027058925.1 Persephonella sp. | reverse complement strand
ATTAAAAACAAGAGAACCTATTATTTTGTTTGTTTCAAGGTTTGCAGGTATAAAAACATAACATTTCATACCTGAAGCTGCAGCATTTGCTGCCACAGAGTTTGCAAGATTTCCAGTTGATGCACAGGCAGCTGTATCAAAACCAAACTCTTTGGCTTTAGATAACGCAACAGCAACGACCCTATCCTTAAAAGATAAAGTTGGATGGTTAACAGAATCATCTTTTATGTACAGGTTGTTAAGCCCTAATTTCCTTCCTAATTTTTCAGCTTTTATAAGTGGTGTGAAACCTGCAGATAGGCCAACAGAAGGATTATCAACAGGAAGAAGATCAACATACCTCCAAAGACTTTTTGGCCCATTTTCTATTTTTTCACGGGATACAACCTTTTTTATCTCATCATAGTCATACTCTATCTCAAGGGGCCCAAAACAGTACTCACAAACATGTATAGGTTCAACAGGGTATTCTTTGCCACACTCTTTACATTTTAAAGCTTTGACTTTTGCCAATTTATAGACCTCCGATTGAATGTAGAAGTAATAATTATAATATAAAATGGTTTTCTTTTTAAAAATAATGACAATAATCAATCTTCTAAAATTCCCTTGGCAAAAGTTCACAGGTATGGAAAATAGTGATAAAATGAATAAAATTCATATCTTTAAAACCCCTAAAAATAAGGAGGTCAAAGAGATACATGTTTAATGAATTAACGATAGAAGAAGCCCTTACATTTGATGATGTTCTTCTTCTTCCAAGAAAATCTGATGTTTTGCCTCACGAGGCCGATGTTAGTTCATTCCTTACCCCAAAGATAAAACTCAATATCCCGATAGTCTCGGCAGCGATGGACACGGTAACAGAACACAGACTAGCGATAGCGCTTGCAAGAGAAGGAGGGATCGGGATAATCCACAGAAATATGTCAATTGAAGATCAGATGAAAGAGGTTGAAAAAGTAAAAAAGGCAGAAAGTGGAATGATAGTTGAGCCTGTCACAATAAGGCCAGACCAGACTGTAAAAGAAGCACTTGAGATCATGTCGAGCTATAAAATATCAGGTGTTCCTGTTGTTGACAGAGAAGGAAAACTGATAGGGATACTGACAAACAGGGATCTTAGATTTTTACACAAAAGGGATTACAACAAACCTGTTGAGCAGTTTATGACAAAAGCCCCTTTAATAACAGCGAGAGAAGGTATCTCCCTTGAAGAGGCTATGGACATCCTGCAGAAACACAAAGTGGAAAAGCTTCCTGTTGTAGATGAAGAAGGTTATCTGAAAGGTTTAATAACCATAAAGGATATTGTTAAAAAAAGGCAGTACCCAAATGCATGTAAAGACGAACTTGGCAGGTTGAGGGTTGGAGCTGCTGTTGGAACAGGACCTGACACATTAGAAAGAGTTTCTGCACTGGTTGAGGCTGGAGTTGATGTTGTTGTTGTTGATACTGCCCACGGCCATTCTGTAAGAGTTCTTGAAACAGTTGAGAAAATAAGAGCTGAGTTTCCCGATCTTAACATTGTTGGAGGAAATATAGCCACAGGAGAAGCCGCAGAGGATCTTATTAAGGCTGGTGTTGATGCTGTTAAAGTAGGAGTTGGTCCCGGATCTATATGCACAACAAGGGTTGTTGCAGGAATAGGAGTTCCACAGATAACAGCTGTTGCAAAATGTTCTGAGGTTGCCCACAAACATGGAAAAACTGTTATAGCAGATGGAGGTATAAGATATTCAGGGGATATAGTGAAGGCTATAGCGGCAGGAGCTGATACAGTGATGCTTGGTTCTTTGTTTGCAGGAACTGAAGAATCACCTGGAGAGAGAATATTTTATCAGGGAAGAGCCTACAAAGTTTACAGAGGAATGGGTTCTCTTGGAGCAATGAAAGCAAGATTTTCATCAGACAGATATTCACAGGAGAATGTTGAAAAGTTTGTCCCTGAAGGTATAGAGGGAAGAATACCCTTTAAAGGACCTTTATCAGACATCGTTTATCAGCTTGTTGGTGGGCTAAGATCAGGAATGGGCTACACAGGAAGCAGGACTATAAAGGATCTTCAAGAAAATGGGAAATTTATAAAGATAACAAATGCAGGCCTTAGAGAAAGCCATGCCCACGATGTTTATATAACACAGGAGGCTCCAAATTACTGGATTGATTAGGAGGGAAAAAATGAATGAACCAATAACAGCTATAATATCAGCTATTGGATTTGCTGTTATATC
>JALTAS010000178.1 GCA_027058925.1 Persephonella sp. | reverse complement strand
AATAAATATATATCTCTTTTTCACTGCTGTCCAGTCCAATGGCTATAGCCTTTTTATACCTGTTTTCAAAAGCAAATTTTAGTGAGCTTTTTAGATCCCTGTCTATTATGTCCCTTCCAACTTTATACCCTTTTTCTCTTAATATTTTACCTATCTTGTAAGCATGTTTTTTTTCAGGAGTTAAATCTATTATAAAAAAGTCTTTAAAATTCTTCTCTTTTATAAGATCTCTGTCTTTCATATACTCCCATATGTTGAAAACATCAAAAGCGAAACCTGTTGCAGGGATATTGCCGTTGTACTTTGAAATAAGGGTATCATATCTTCCACCCTGTCCAACAGGTTTTGGAAACCCTTTTATAAAAACCTCAAAAACTATTCCTGTATAGTATGAAAACTCTTTAGGTTCGCCAAGATCAAAAATAATTTTTTCTGAGAGCCCGTATTCATCAAGTATTCTGTATATTTCCAAAAGCTGGTTGAATATTTCTTCAAAGTGGGGATACTTTTCTGAAAGTTTTTTTATAAGGGATATGTCTCCCTGATATTTTGGTATGTTTATAATAAACTCTGCTGTTTCTTTATCTATGTTTTTTGATAAAACAAACTTTTTTAGGCTGAATATCTCTCTTTTTTTTATAATTTCCATAAACTGTTCATACTCATTCTTATTGAAACCAAGATAATCCTTTAAAAAGCTGAATAACTTTGTGTTGTTAATGTCTATCTGAAAATCATCTATACCCAGATCCTTCAAAGACTGGCAGGCTACAGCTATCACCTCAGCATCTGCCTCAAGTCTGTCTGATCCTATAAGCTCAATGCCTGTCTGGAGCTTTTCCCACAGGCTTTCACCTTTTGACTGTGAATATCTGAATATGGTTCCTGTGTAGTAGTATCTTTTAGGTAAGGATTTTCTTTTTAATGATGAGAAATACCTTGCTATCTGTGCTGTAAAATCAGCCCTCAAACACAGTATCTCACCTGTATTTCTATCAACTATTTTGAAGCTTTTTCCTACAACATCCTCATCAAGACCTTTTTTATGTACATTCAGATATTCAAAATATGGAAGTTTTATCTCTTCATAAGCCCATAGCTCAAATGTGTGATTGATCTTTTTCAGAATTTTGTTTATCTGGAATGTTTCAGCCCGACTGAATGTTCTTGTTCCAGAGGGAATATCTATATTCATCTTTTCTCCATCACAAAGCATCTAAAGCAGGGATAAAAAGATCCCCTAAAAAGTATGTGTTGTTCAATTTATAAAGAATAGGCCTTACCATTTCATAATCTAATATTGAGTATGAAGCGTTATCACATCCAAAACTCCAGAATTTAGCAAGAGGAAGATTAAGCCCTGCCACAAAAGAAGCCCTTATAGGAACTGTGTGAGAAACAGCAACAACTGTTTCCCCTTCGTGTTTTTCAAGCATCTTTTCCTGAAATCTTTTAACTCTATTAAAAACATCAACAAGTGTTTCGCCGTGAGGAAATTTAACCTTTTCAGGTTCGTAAAGCCACTGTCTAAAAAGATCAGGATATTTTTCTTTTACTTCCTCAACAAGCATTCCTGACCATTCTCCGTGATCTATCTCTATAATGTCTTCATCTACCTGTATCTCAAGTCCAAGCTCTTTTGATATGTACTCGGCTGTCATGTATGTTCTTTTTAAGGGACTTGAATAAAGGGCTGTTGGGTTGTATTTCTTCAAGGTAAGTGCAAGAAGTTCTGCCTGCTTATGTCCTCTTTCAGAAAGTTCAGGATCAAGTCTTCCCTGATATTTTCCGATTGGGTTCCACAGACTTTCAGCATGTCTGACATATATTATCCTTACCGCCATTTTTACTCCTTTATGTGTTTTCAAGAATGATCTTTTGTGCTTTTTTTACCCCTTTGCCAATCTCAATATCAAATCCTATCTTATACAGAGCCATCTCAAGACCTGATATAACCTGAATAATGTCATTAAAATCAAAATAACCCATATGGGCTATCCTGAATATTTTCCCCTTTAGATGATCCTGTCCCCCTGCAACTCTAAATCCTGTTTTAAGAAGCTGTTTTCTCAGATCATCTGCATTTATTCCTGCAGGGGAGTAAACACCTGTTGCAGAGTTTGAAGGACTTTCTGAAAGAAGTTCAAGTCCAATTTCCTTTACAGCCTCTCTTGTAGCTTCTGCCATTATGTGGTGTCTTTTTGATAGATTTTCAATCCCTTCATCAAGCATCAGACT
>JALTAS010000177.1 GCA_027058925.1 Persephonella sp. | reverse complement strand
TGTTATCCCTTCTTTTACCTCTTTTTCTTCACCGTTTACAGTGATCTTCATTGCTTCCACCTCTTAAGATAGGCTTGTATAGTAGAAAATATTACAAAAAATTATTAAAAAATATGAGATTGATCTTACATTCCTATAATGTTGTAGCCTGCATCAACATAAAGGATCTCTCCTGTTATTCCTGAAGAAAGATCACTGCAGAGGAACAGGGCTGCATTTCCAACCTCATCAATCGTGACAGTTCTCTTTAGAGGAGACCTCTCTGCTGCCATTTTCTGTATCTCTGAAAACTGGGATATGCCTGAAGCTGCAAGGGTTTTTATGGGACCTGCAGATATGGCGTTTACCCTTACATTTTTTAACTGTCCCAGATCCCTTGCAAGATATTTTACAGATGCTTCCAGTGCTGCCTTTGCAACTCCCATAACATTGTAGTTGTAAACAACTTTTTCTGCCCCGTAGTAAGAAAGTGTAAGAAGATTCCCTCCCTCATTAAACATATCCATAAACTCTCTTGCTATGGCTGTAAAGGAATAAACGCTTATATCCATAGCCTCAAGGAAGGATTTTCTGTCAACCTTGTAGTAGTAATCCCTGAGGTACTCCTTATTTGCATAAGCTATAGAATGTACGATAATGTCTATTTTTCCCCATTTTTCCCTTACGGTTTCTGCCAGATTTTTTATATCCTGATCTGAGGACACATCACACTTAGTTAGGATCTCTGCTCCCAACTCCTGTGCTATCGGCCTTACCCTTTTTTCTATTTTCTCATTAAGATAATTAAAACCAAGAACAGCCCCTTCTCTGTGAAAGGCTTTTGCTATTCCGTAAGCTATGCTCTTATTGTTTGCAACCCCAAGTATAAGAGCCTTTTTCCCCTGTAATAAACCCATACATCCCTCCTAATCATTCATAGTTGCTTTTTCATTTTCGTTGTATATAGCTTCCCAGCCTGCAGGTGTTTTGAACACCCTGATACATTTTATCTTTTTATTTTCATCAAGCTCAAACCAGTGTCTTGCCCCTGCCGGAACAACTATAAGATCACCTGCCTCAACATGTATCTCAACAATCTGACCGTCTATCTTTACAGGAAACAGACCGCTCCCATCAACAACAAACCTGACTTCATCATCTGTGTGGTGGTGCTCCCTTTTGAATTTTGCCATAAGCTGATCAAGGTTTGGTGTTTTTTCTGAAAGAACAACGATATCTTCTGTTATGTAACCTTTTTCCTTTTTCAGTCTGTCAAGTTCCTCTTTGTATGCCTGTATTATAGCTTCCTGCTCCTCTTGAGATAGATCATAATTTTTTCTAAGATCCTCTGAAAGCCTATCAACACCCCATCTCTCGTAGGTTATACCATACTTTTCTAAAAACTCCTTAACAGCCTCAACACCTTCTATCGTCTTGCCTGTATCCCTAAAAACTATCTTTGGCATTTTCAGAACCTCCTAAAGAATTTTTCCTTTAAATAAGATCATATTTTTCATATACTCAAACATAAACTCAAAAGCCTCAATATGCCTTTTTGCCTCAAACTCATCTCTCCCCCATGCGTATATACCGTGGTTTCTTATCAAAAGTCCCGGAACTTCAGGATTTATGGCTTTTCCTGCTTCTTCAGCAAGCTTATCAAGATCAAACCAGTTCTCAATGATCGGAACTTTTACAAAAGCCTCTTCTTCCCATATATCAAGGGCTTTTATCATCTCCATATCCTTCAGCGGAACATAACCATTTTCAAAATAAACCTGTGAAACAAAGTTGTTGTTAACTGTATGAATGTGTATAACGCATCCTGCGTCTGTTTTCTGGTAAATCTGGGAATGTATTTTTGTTTCAGCTGAAGGTTTCAGCCTTGTTTTTTCAATAGGTTTTGCGTCTATATCAACAAATATAACATCTTCATGTGTTACAGTTCCTTTGTCTTTTCCGCTGCTTGTTATTGCAAAATAAAGGGGATCATCATGTAGTTTGTAAGAAAGGTTTCCGCTTGTTGCAGGAAACCAGCCTCTGTTGTAAAGCTTCACCTTTATGTCATTAAGAACATTGACAGCCTTTTGCTTCTCTTCCTGATAAAGTCTGTAAGGCATACAACCTCCAGAAATTGTGATAATCAATTAATTTTATCAAATTTTGGTGTTAAAATTTTTCCCTGAATAAAAATTTTTCAAGGAGTATATTTTGGAAAAGGAGCTTTACGGAACACTTACGATGTATGGCGATCCTGAAAAAGAG
>JALTAS010000176.1 GCA_027058925.1 Persephonella sp. | reverse complement strand
GACTCTTTTGATGAGTTTGAGCATATACTTTTTGACACACCTGGAAATATAAAAGATCTATCAGAAGTGGAGAAGATACTGACATTTATAACATCAAGTTCGGATGCAGAAAATATTCTCACAATACCTCTAACAAAAAAGGAAAATCTGATTGACAGGGATATAAGGTACTTCAGCAAGTTTAAGATACACCACCTGATACTTACAAAATTAGACGAACTTGAAAACAGAATACCTCTTTATTTTGTCTTAACAAATTATGATTACAAAATAAGCTACATAACAAATGGTCTGAATGTTCCAAAGGATATCGTTGAGTCTTATCAGGTTCTGAACGGAATTTTTGAGGAGAGAGGCAGATGAAAGATCAGGCAGAAATCCTCAGGGATATGGCAAAGAAGTTAAAACCTTTTGACTTTCAGGTAATATCCATAACATCAGGTAAGGGAGGCGTTGGGAAAACAAGCTTTACAGTAAATCTTGCGTACCACCTCCAGAAATTAGGTAAGACAGTTTTAATACTTGATGCTGACCTTGCCCTTGCAAATGTTGATATAATCCTTGGAGAAAGACCTAAGTACAACCTTTTACATCTGCTTTCAGGTGAAAAAAATATAAACGAGATAATATGGGAATCCAAATACGGCATAAAATTCATACCTGCTTCATCAGGTTTTGAGGAACTTGCTAACCTCCCAAAGGAAAAACAGATCCAGATACTGAACTCACTTCAGGAAATCTATTACAAATTTGATATTATGCTTATTGATACATCTGCAGGAATATCAGAAAGTGTCATAAACTTCTGTCTTGCCTCTGATAAAACAATAGTGATAACAACTTCAGACCCAACAGCCTTAGCTGACTCTTATGCGATCTCAAGGATCATTCTAAACTACAAGCCGGAAAATATGGACATAGGACTTGTTGTAAATCTTGTTGAGGATGAATATGAAGCAGAGAAAATATATAAAGGTATGAACAACATACTTAGAGAATTCACAGGAAAGACAATAAACTACTATGGAGCCCTAAGAAAAGATAAAAAGCTGTCAGAATCTGTAAAGGACAGGTATGTTTTATCAGCTGTAAACCCCAAAACAGCCTACAGCAGAGATGTTGAAGCTATAGCAAGATACATAATAGAAGGAAAACCTCCTAAAAGAAAAGAAAATTTCTGGAATAGATTTATCAAAAACTTAAAAAATATCAAGGTAGAGTAAGGAGGAGAAAAGATGAGGGTGTCAAACAGAGAGAGAAACGAGATAATAATGGAATTCCTGCCCAAAATTCAGTACATCGTCCAGTCAATAAAACAGGAAAACCTTCCTCCTACCGTAACAGAAGAAGATCTCATAAACACAGGAGTTCTGGGGCTGATAGATGCTATAAACAAATACGATCCAGAAAAGGGCGTAAAACTTTCAACATATGCAGAGATAAGAATTAGAGGACATATAATAGATAGCTTAAGAAAACTTGACTGGGTTCCAAGAAATATAAGACAAAAAGCAAGGCATATAGAAGCAGCAATATTAGAAGTTGAGCAAAAACTTGGAAGAGAAGCAACCCCTGAAGAGATAGCAGAATATTTAGGTATGGATGTTGAGGAATATATGAAATATGCTGAAAAAATCTCAAACAGCAGTCTTATATCAATAGACACAAAAGTTGGCACAGATGAAGACAGCACAACAAGTCTGTGGCAGATTTTATCAATAAATGATGACACACCGGACAAACATGTTGAAGAAGAGGAGTTGAAAAGAATTATTTCTGATATAATTTCTAAGCTGAAAGAAAGGGAAAAGCTTGTTATAACACTTTACTATTATGAAGAACTTTCAATGAAAGAGATAGGCGAGATACTTGGATTAACAGAATCAAGAATCTCCCAGATACACACAAAAACGATGCTTAAGATAAGGAATATGATAAGTAAATACCTGATAAAGGATTAGATGGAAAAAAATAGCGTTTACATTCATTATCTAATAGGAGATCTTGAGAATTATGTTATTGGCAACAGACATAAAATAGGAAAGATACTGAACAAAAAAAATTTAAGTATTGAAGACAGTATCTATATATTTGATAAATTTTCAAACAGCCTGAAAAAAACAACAAATCTCATCAAGCTTTCAAACGAAATAAATGATAAAGATACTTTAAGAACAATATCTATCGTATCATCCGAAACTATAGCATGGGTTATGTTCACATTCCCATCTGTTGAGTCTGTAATTCCTGTTTTTCTTGAAAATCTTATTTTTGATAAAAGGCATATAATTGATGCCCTTGGAGAACTTCTCCTTGAGTTTGATGAGTTTATAGAAAAACCAGAAAAGCTCAGATCAATAAATATAGAAATATTTAATATGGTTAATGAGGTTTCTATGTTCTTTGGACATCTGTCAAAAATGATTAAGAAGGGAGCTTTAGAAAATTAACGCCCCCTTACAAGAGAAAGTCCTCCATCAACAATTATGGTCTGACCCTGTATCCATTTTGCATCTGGTGTGCAAAGAAACCCAACAACGCCAGCGATATCCTCAGGCATACCCATTCTGCCTAAAGGAGTAAGCTTGATAGTCCCCTCTTTTACTTCTTCGTAATTGGGGAATAGCTGTATAGCTTCTGTGTCAATAGGACCACCGGAAACTGTATTAACATTAATCCCCTTTTCACCAAACTCAACAGCTGCGTATCTTACTAAAGCCTCAAGAGCTGACTTTGCTGCACCGTGTATAGCATAGTTAGGCATATAGTCCTTTGTTCCTGTGGAAGATATGGCTATTATTTTTCCTTCTCTTCCTTCCATAAGTGGAACAGCTTTCTGGACGCTCCAGATAAAACCCATCACTGTAATATCAAATATCCTTCTTGTTCCTCTCTCTTTTAGCCTCAAAAATGGAGCAAACCCTCCAACAACCTCCCTTCCTGAAGCAACAGCGTTGCTCACAAAAATATCAAGGTACCCAAACCTTTCTTTTATCTCATTAAAAACCCTGTCTATATCCTCTTTATTTCCAAAATCTCCCTGAATCGCATATCCTTTAGCCCCTTTTCCCTCTATCTCCTTAACTGTTTCTTCAGCCTTTTCTTTATTCTTGTAATAATTGATTATCACATCGGCTCCCATTTCAGCAAGCTTAAGGGCAATAGCTCTACCTATTCCTCTGCTTCCTCCAGTTATAAAAGCGAGTTTTCCTTCAAGCTCTTTACAGGCCATTTATTACCTCCTTTAATGATGCTTACTTTTATTTATCTTTTCTAAAAATTTTTTAAGTAAAACCTCCCCATGGTAACCCTCTTCAACAAGATCAAGAAATATTTTCATCTCATCATCTGAAGGCTCTCTTCCTAAAATATCAATAATTTCTTCATACTCCACAAATGTATCCTTTTCCCAACCTTCTCCAATCAAAAAGTTATGATAAGCAAAAGGATCTTCAACCTTTGCCTTCAATGCTTCCTTATAACCTAAAAAGGACATTACAATCATCAATACCAGAAAAATAGCAGCAAGTATCAAACCAATCAGAAGTTCCATAATCACCCTCCTTAATTGAATTCTCTTAATTTCTGGAGAACTTCAAAAGCTCTTTTAGAATAAATTGTTTCTTTTGCAAGTTCAATTCCATCTTTTATATTTTCTACAATTCCAGAAACTTTAAGGGCAAATGCTGCATTTAAAGCAACAAAATCCGTTTTTGGTGAGTAATCTTTACCTTCAAGTATAGAAAGGGCTACTTTTAGATTGTATTCAAGGTCTCCTCCCTGTATCTCTGAAAGAGAAGCTCTCTTGAGACCAAACTCCTCAGGCTTTACTTTGTATATATTTATCTCCTCATCATTTAGCTCTCCAACAACTGTTTCTGTTGTTATAGAAACCTCATCAAGACCTTCCATACCGTGAACAACAAATGCTTTTTTAACGCCAAGTTCTGATAACACCTTCGTGAGAGGTTCAACAAGATTACCGTCATAAACTCCCATAAGCTGAAATTTTGCATCTGCAGGGTTTGAAAGGGGTCCAAGCAGATTAAATATCGTTCTTACCCCTATCTCTCTCCTCTGCTTTATCACATTTTTCATGGCAGGGTGGTATATAGGTGCAAACAAAAATGCAAGCCCGATTTTCTCAAGTGCCTCTGCAGCTTTCTCAGGTGCGATCTGAATGTTAACACCAAGTGCCTCCATTATATCTGCACTTCCACATTTTGATGACACAGATCTGTTCCCATGTTTTGCCACTTTTGCCCCTGCACCTGCAACAACAAATGCTGTTATGGTAGACACATTAAATGTGTTTACTCTGTCACCACCTGTCCCGCATGTATCTACAAGTCTTGATCTGTCAGATACGGGAACTTTGACAGCTTCTCTTTTCATAACCGAAGCAGCAGTTGCTATCTCCTCAACAGTTTCCCCCTTCATCTTCAGTCCTATAAGAACAGCACCTATCTGTGAGTCTGTAGCTTCTCCTTTCATCAAAATATCAAAAAGTTTCTCTGTCTCTTCCCTTGTAAGATCCTTATTTGAGGTTATCTTTTTTATCAGCTGTTTTATCACCTTACACCTCTACTCAAGAGATTTATCAAGATACTCAATAACAGCTCTTTCTCTTAGTTTGTTAAGCTGTATCTGGTACTCATTTTTCAGTTTTTTTGCTATCTCTTCACCTGAAGGTTCCTGATTCAGCGTCTTTTCTTCTTCTGATTCAACTATTACAAAATAAATACCGTTTTTTACTGGAACCTCAAATATATCTCCTACATTTTTTTCCCATATCTGCCTGTCCAATTCAGGTATAAGATCTCCCTTTTGAACCTCTCCTAAAAGACCTCCTTTTTCTGCCGTTACAGGGTCATCTGAATACCTTTTCGCAAGTTCAGAAAAGTTATCTGCCTTGAGATTTTTTAGCAGATAGTTGTATTTTTCTTTAAAATCTTTGTTAGATGTGGATAAAAATATTATTCTCACCTTTCTGGTTTTTACCAGCTTGCCTTCTTTTATTCCTCCGAAAAGGGATTTTCTTAGATGGACCTGTATGTATCTTCTAATCAGGAGTTCCCTCTTTATTAAATCTCTAAACTCAGTAAATGAAAGTTCTTGCTCAATAAGTTTTTTCTTAAACTGTTCAATACTTTCAATTTTGTTAGCCTTTGCTATCCTCAAAATAGCATCATCAATCTCTCTTGGATCAACCCTTATTCCTAATTTTTCTGCTGCCTGTGATACAAGTATCTGATCTATCAGCTTTTTTGCTGCTCCCTTCCTGTCTTTTATTCCAAACCATTGCATTGCGATATCAAGTTCTGACTGTAAAACAGGTTGTCCGTTAACAACAATTACTACCCTTTCAAAAAGCTTCAAATTATTGTCTGAAGCATATAAAAAACTAAAAAACAACAAAAAACTAATCAGAATCCTTATCATCTTTTTTCCTTCTCTTTTCAGCGTAGTTTTCAATTATCTTAAGCTGGGATCTTTCAATACCAAGAGCTTTATCAGGTATATCCTTTGTTATAACAGAACCTGATCCTGTTATCGCCTCTTCTCCTACTGTTACAGGGGCAACAAGCATTGTATCACTTCCAATAAATGCTTTATCTTTAATAACAGTTTTATGTTTTTTAAACCCATCATAATTACATGTTACAGTCCCTGCTCCGATGTTTACATCTTTTCCTATCTGTGCATCTCCAAGATAAGTAAGATGCTTTGCAGCTGTATTTTCTCCAACAACCGAATTTTTTACTTCAACAAAGTTTCCTATCTGGGCATTTTCTTTTATTACTGAATTGTTTCTTATTCTTGCATAAGGACCTATAACAGCATTATCCTCAATAACAGAATCCTCAATTATAGAGCCTTTAAGAATCTTCACATTTTTTCCTATTTTTGAGTTTATCACCGTGCAGTTTTCTTCAATTATCGTGTCTTCACCTACAGATGTTTTTCCTTTAAGAGATACACCCTGAAATATCTCAACATCAGGCGATAACTCAACATCAAACTCTATATAAACTGTTTCAGGATTGTGGAATGTTACTCCTGCATAAGACCAGAACTGAAGGTACTTCATTCTGAGAATATTTTCAGCTTTTGAAAGATCCCATCTATCATTAACCCCTATAAACTGTGTATAGTCTGGAACCATAAGGGCATAAACATCCTTACCCATCTGATTAAGAAGTTCAATTACATCAGTAAGATAATACTCTTTCTGTGCATTGTTGTTTTCAAGCCTGTCAATAACCTGCTTCAGATAAGGAGCGTAAAACAGGTATATGCCTGTGTTTATCTCGTCTATCTGTTGCTCCTGATGGGTTGCATCTTTTTCTTCAACTATCTTTATTATTTTGTGGTTTTTATCTTTTATAACTCTGCCGTAACCAAGTGGATTTGGAACTTTTGTGGTTATCACAACACCTGCCACATCTTCATTTTTAAAATCCTGTCCACCCTCTGCAGGTGCCCCCTCAAATCTCATAAGGGCTTCCATATACTTAACAGCATTTTTCAGTGTTTCTCCTTCAACGAGGGGAAGATCTCCATTTACGATCAAAACTATACCATCAAAATTCTCCCAGTAAGGCTTTGTTACAGCAACAGCATGCCCTGTTCCAAGCTGTTCCTTCTGTTCAACATAAATACAGTTAAGACAATTTATAGCCTTTATCACCTGCTTTTTTTCATGTCCAACAACATATATAACCCTGTCAGGATTACTCCATCTGACTGCAAGGGATATATAATGTATCATCGGTTTTCCAAGTATTTTATGCACCACTTTAGGTTTTTTAGATCTGAACCTTGTCCCTTTCCCTGCTGCAAGGATTACAGCTATATGCTTTTCATGGTGGTGTCCCATAATTCACCCCTTAACAAGCTTATTTTCAAGTTTCTGTATTATAGGCATAATACTCTCATTTTTTGTTTTGTAGCTTGCCCTGTTAACAATTAGCTTTGCAGAAGATGGTCTGATCTGTTCAATAACAACAAGCCCGTTTTCTTTTAGGGTTCTTCCTGTCTCAACAATATCAACAATAAAATCTGCAAGCCCAACAAGAGGGGCAAGCTCTATAGAACCGTAAAGCTCAATAACCTGCACTTTTACACCCTTTTTTCCAAAAAAATCTCTCGTTATGTTAGGGTATTTTGTTGCCACCCTTAAAGATGTTGGATTAGAAAAATACTTATCTTTATCCTCAGGGAGACCTGCAACCATTATTGTACATACACCAACCCCAAGATCAACAGGAATGTAAACATCCGGCTTCATTTCAAGAATAAGATCATCACCTGCAACCCCCATATCAGCAACACCATACTCAACATATGTTGGAACATCTTTGGCTCTGACCAATAAGAAATTAAATCTATCTGTCTGTATAACAAGCTTTCTCGTATCTTGTCTTACAGGCTTATCAAGGATTCCAACAGAGCTGAAAATTGATATAACCTGATCAAAAAGCCTCCCTTTTGGAAGAGCTACAGTCAACCTGTCCTGTGGAAGTTTCCTTACCATTTACTACCTTCTTCCTTTTGCAAAAGGTATGCTTATCCAGAGCTGGTCAACTTCTCCATCATTTTTCAGTTCAACTTCAATACTTTTTGAATCAAACTGGGGATACTTTGAAAAAACCTGAATAAGATCTTCCTGAAGTATGTCTGCAAAATTAGGAGGCAGACCCTTCCTCTCGTAAGAAAGAACCATCATCAATCTTTTTTTTGCAACTTCGGAAGATTTTTTTCTTTTAAAAAGATCAAATATAGACATTGTTACCTCCCGAATAATCTGGCAAAAAATCCTTTTTTGATATCAAGTTCATTAAAGGGAACCTCCTCACCTTCAAGCCTTCTTGCTATGTTAACAAGAGCTTTTGCAGCTGGATAATCATTTTCATGAAGAACAATAGGTTCACCCTTATTGGTAAAGTCAACCATCTTTTCTTCGTCGGGAACTATGCCAACTTTTGGTATTTGCAGAATCTCCTCAACATCCTCCACAGAAAGCATCTCACCTTTCCTAATCTGATGGATCTTTATTCTGTTAATTATCAGGCTCATTTTATCCTTTTCCATCTTTTCAAGAAGTCCTATTATTCTGTCTGCATCTCTTACTGAGGAGACCTCAGGATTTGTGACTATCAATGCTTCATCTGCAGGGGTTGCTGCTGTTTTAAATCCGCTTTCTATACCGGCAGGGGAATCTATAAATATATAATCAAAATCCTCCCTTACCTCGTCCACTATCTCCAGAAGTTGCTCAGGTTTAACAGCATCTTTGTCTTTTGTCTGTGCAGCCGGAAGAAGGAATAAAGAAAGGCCTCTTTTGTCCTTAACAAAGGCTTTTTTTGGAAGAACCCTTCCCTCCACAACATCAACAATATCATAAACGATCCTGTTCTCAAGACCAAGTATCATATCAAGGTTTCTCAGACCTATATCAGCATCTATTGTCAGAACCTTCTTACCCATAGATGCAAGAGCTGTTGCTATGTTGGCTGTCACGGTTGTTTTCCCAACCCCGCCTTTTCCTGAAGTAACTACTATAACTCTTGCCATTTTTATTACCTCTTTATTTAATTCTTTCTATTACAATCTGGTTATCTTCTATATATGCTTTTTCTGGATGGTCAGGCATTTCTGGATTATCAGGAGAGCGGGTATAGAAGCTCCCTATTCTAAGCTGTTGAGGTATTAATTTTAATGCCATTACAACAGCTGTTTCATCTCCATTTGCCCCTGCATGAACAATTCCTCTCAAAGTTCCCATAATTATTATATTTCCTGAAGCTATTATATATGCGTCAGGATTAACATCT
>JALTAS010000175.1 GCA_027058925.1 Persephonella sp. | reverse complement strand
TCATATGTTTCAGGCCAAATGGAATATTTTTTATTTTTTTTCTAAATATGAATTTTGCCGTCATCTGATCTTTTGAAGATGAATATAAGTGCAACTCTACAGGTTTAAAGCCAAAAAAAGGTATAACTTCCCTTAATCCGTCTATTGAGTTATTGATATCCTCTTTAAGCAGGTAGCAGATATCTATATTCACAATCTGTCTGCTTTCCCTCATAAAAAATCCGATCTTTTCTTCTTTTAATTTAAGCTGTGCCCTGTTTCTGTAATGAAGATCTGAAGAGGATGGTAAAGGGGGCAAAATATTTTGATCTTTTATTTTTCCTATTCTGTAAAGGGTTTCTAAAAATATCTCATTTTTGTATTCAACCTGCTTTTTATAATCTATATGCATGTAGTCACATCCACCGCAGTAACCGAAATATTTACATACAGGATCTGTTCTATAAGGAGAAGACTTAACTATCTGAACAGGTTCACATTCATAAAAGCTCTTTTTTTCTTTTTTTATATTTACCTCAACCTCCTCACCTGGCAACACATAGGGAACAAAACATACCTTATCATCAATTTTTCCAATACCTTTTCCCCCGTAAACAAGCTTTTCAATTGTGATTTTCATCATTACTATCCTTTGTAGAAATATGTTTTAAAATATTATAGGCATATAAAAATATAACATCTGGAGCGGATAAATGTTTTATGTATCAAAAATGACACCTTTTTTCTTTCTGCTGGCATTTACCGAAATACTTTTTGCTTCCTTTTCAAAAGCATTAGGTTATGACTACATCTTTGTCGGTATTATAACCGTTTTTGGTTTTATACTGCATACTGTGCTTGGCGCAGCTTATCAGATTATACCAAACTCCCAACAGGTTCAGCTGAAAAATGAAAAACTCCAGATATTTGTTTTTATCTCTGCCGCTTTAAGCTCATTTTTTATGTTTATGAAAAACTACCCAATAGCATCACTTTTTACAGTTACATCTGTTATTCTTTTTACTGTTCATGTTATACCTGCTGTAAAAAATATTCAGCCTGTTACTATTAAGTTCCTTCTTGCCTCCCTTGTTTATATGAATCTGGGGGCGATATTTTTTGCTATGGCTTATCTTCCCATAGATACCATTCCTTCAGTTCCTTTCCAGCTTGCGGTTCACAGTATAACGGCAGGTGTAATGCTTAACTCCATAATAGGGGTTGAGCTTGCATGGATACCTATGATCCTGATGCACACTCTGAATCTAAGGCTTGCCAAGGCTGTATTTTTTATTTTACAGATAGGCATTTTTGTTCTCCTTTTGGGATTTTCTGTGCTGATGTACAAGATCGTTGCTGTAGGAGGGTTAATAATACTTTCAGGAATTTTGATATTCTTATGGATCGTCTTTGATTCAATCAGAAAATCAACCCATAAAGAAATACCATTCGTTATAAGGTTTTTTATCGCAGGACACATTTTCCTTATAATCGGTATTCTTGCAGGTCTGCATCTTGCAGGCAGTGGAAAACTCAATAATATTCCTATCCATATGGATCTTATGGTTTTTGGCTTTGGTGGAATGACGATATTTGGAGCGATGTTTCACCTTCTTCCAAGGATCGTCTGGAATATGGTTCATGTTAAGAAAGCCCAGGAAGGCAAAAAAATACCAAATGTTTTTAATATTCTGAAAAAGAATGAGGCTATGATAAGTCTTTATGTTTTGTTTTTTGGGGTTTTCCTTATGGCAGGTGCTAACTTTTCTGATCTTCACACTGTGAAGTATCTTGCAGCTCTTGTCTTTATTATAGGGCTTCTGTTGTTTTTTAGAGCTTTATTTTATAGACTTTACCAGCTTTACACTCTTTAGGGAGGTTGTGATGGAGGTTAAAGAATTTCCATTTAAAGGGATTTTTGAGCTCTTGAGTGAAGAGGATTTTAAAACAGAAGAGATAAGATTTTTTATTCAGATTTTCCGGACAGAAAATGAGTTATACAGCAAAATAAAAGTAATTTTACAGAAGCTTTAAAATCTAAGCCTTTATTTTTATTCTTAGGCAGAATTTTACAATCATGTATAATTTTGTCCTTGCAGAGAGGGATAAAGTGCCGTCTTTTTATCTTTATTAGGAAAAATAGTTCTGAAAACCACGCTGGGAAATACCCCTGTAAATATGGTAAAATATAGTTCTAATCAATATTTGAAGGGGTTTTAAATGTCAGAAATCATCAAACAGCCTATTGAGGAAGAGGTAAAGTCTGCCTATTTAGATTATGCAATGTCTGTCATTGTCGGAAGGGCGATACCGGACGTGAGGGACGGGCTTAAGCCTGTTCAGAGAAGAATTCTTTATGCTATGAATGAACTTGGATTATATCCAAATAAACCATATAAAAAGAGTGCAAGGGTAGTAGGGGAAGTCCTTGGTAAATACCACCCACACGGTGATACATCTGTTTATGATGCCCTTGTCAGAATGGCTCAGGATTTTACCCTTAGATATCCTCTCATTCAGGGTCAGGGAAATTTTGGTTCTATTGATGGAGATCCTCCGGCAGCGATGCGTTACACAGAAGCCCGTCTTACAAAGCTTGCTATGGAGATGCTTGCTGATATAGATAAAAACACAGTTGACATGAGAGAAAACTTTGATGCCTCTTTAATGGAGCCGGAGGTTCTGCCTGCCAAGTTTCCAAATCTTATTTGCAATGGAGCGGCAGGTATTGCTGTTGGACTTTCAACAAACATTCCTCCCCACAACTTTACAGAGATTGCAGAAGCCCTCAAATATCTTGCAGAGTTTCCAAATGCTACAGTTGAGGAACTCTGCCAGTTTGTAAAAGGTCCTGACTTTCCAACCGGAGGTGTTTTGATAACACCTAAAGAGGAGATAATAAAGATTTATCAGGACGGGAGAGGCTCTGTTGTTGTAAAAGGAAAGGCAAGGATAGAAAGACTTCCCGGAAACAGACACAGAATAATAATCTATGAAATACCGTATCAGGTTAACAAGGTAGAGTTTATAAAAAGAATAGCTGAGCTTGTAAGAAAAGGACAGGAAAAAGGGATATCAGATCTTAGAGATGAGTCTGACAGGGACGGAATCAGAATAATAGTTGAGCTGAAAAGGGAGGCAGATCCTGAGAAGGTTCTCAAAAAGCTGTACAGAAGAACACAGCTTCAAAAATCAATACCTATAAACTTCACTGTACTGGTTGGAAAACAGCCTAAAACATTAGACCTGAAAGGAATACTCTGGGAGTTTATAAAGCACAGAATAGAGGTTATAACAAGAAGAACCCTTTATGATCTTGAAAAGGCTGAAAACAGGCTTCATATAGTTGAAGGTCTTTTAAAAGCCCTTGAAAACGCAGACAGAGTTATAGAAATAGTCAGAGGATCAAGGGATGTTTCATCTGCTAAAGAACAGCTAAAAGCAGAATTTGGTCTAACGGACATCCAGTCTCAGGCAATACTTGATATGAGGCTTTCAAGATTTACAGCCCTTGAGGGAGACAAGCTGTATCAGGAAGCTGATGATCTGAGATTAAAGATAGAGGAATATCAGAGAATACTTTCCTCTGAAGAAGAAAAAATAAAAGTTTTCATTCAGGAGATAGATGAGCTTGTTGAAAAGTTCGGTGATGAAAGAAAAACAATGGTTATTGAAGAAAAAGGTGAACAGCTCACTTTTGAGGAAGACTACATACTTGCCGTTTTAAGCTCAGGAAGAGTAATAAATAGAAAGTTTGATGAAAAAGAGGAAAAAGAGCAGGTTTACCAGAAAGTCTTAAATGAGGTAATAACAACAGTCAAGCCCGGAGAAAAACTTATATCAATTCAGGAGATAAAAAGCTCAGTTCCTATAGCATTTATAACAGACAGAGGAAGAGCTTACTGGAGTCTTGTTGCTGATCTTCCAAAAGGGGAAGGAAAGATAAACATAGAAGAAGGGGAAATAGTGGGAACAGCTTTCAAAGGTGAAGGAGAGGAAGACAGACTATTTTTACTTACAGAAAAAGGTGTTGTTAAAAGAATGTCCTATGAGGACATATTCTATAAATCACAGAACCACCTTATACTCCCCCTTTCAGATGGAGACAGAGTTGTTTCAGCTTTCGCAGACGATCATCCATCTGTTCTTGCTGTTTACACCAGAAAGGGAGATCTTCTTATGTTTGACAGATCGCAGGTAAGGGTTACAGGGGATAAAGCAAAAGGTGTTGAAGCTATTGATCTTGATGAAGGAGATCAGGTCAGAGGTGGATTTTTGATAAACAGTGAGGAGTATGTGCTAACAATAACAGAAAAAGGATACACAAAGCTTGTCAGGAAAGAGGAGTTTTACACAAAAGAAGGAAAGCTGAAAAAAAGAGGACAGAAAGGTTTAATGGCTGTAAAGCTTTCAAAAGATGATGCCCTCAGCGTTTCCACATCTGTTAATTTTGGGAATACACTTTTACTATCTACAGAAAAAGGAAGAATTCTTAAGCTCAGGATAGATGAAGGTAAAATACCTGTAGCAAAAAGAACAGCGATGGGAGAACAGCTGATAAAAATAGAAGGGGATAAAGTTGTTAGAGCTGTAAAGCCTAAAATACAGAGCCAACAGTAATGGTTCATATACTTTTAGTTTTTGGGATTATAGTTGGGATTTATGCAATTCTAAACAATATAGGGGGAGTTTTCTCCTCCTTTTCAGTAAAAGATCCAACACTTATGACCGCAAAACTGCTCCAAAACCTTTTGCCGGTTATAGCAGGTGCTGTCATTCTTTATGTGTCTGCATACAACCTTTATCAGATTATAAGGAAAAAGTCAGACAGATAAAAGTTTTATTCTATTTTCCGAAATCAGTATAATTAAAAGAAAAGTTAAGAGGTTATCATGGAGGGCTACACAGAGGAACTGTGGGGAAAAGAAAAAATAATCGGTAGGAGAAAAGACCTTTACAGTAAATTCAAAAACTTTTTTGTCCTTGACATAGAAACCGTTCCTGATAGTTTCATGATAAACAGCATATCAGATCCTAAAGTTCTGAAAAAAATTGAGGAAGAGGGGGATGATTACTTTTTACCTCATCCTTATCACAGGATAGTAGCTATTAGTACCTTATGTATTAAGAACTCGAAAGAAATTAATTTTAAAACATTTATATCGCGTAATGAGTTTGAGCTTCTGAACCAGTTCTGGAAAGAGTTTAAAAAAGCACATTCTTTTGTGAAGATTGAAAACTCAAAAACAGCAGTTTCGGTATTCCCAGTAATTATTACTATAAATGGTAAAGATTTTGATATGCCTGTAATAAAGCTTAGATCACTAAAATACGCACAGGATTTAGATGAGAAATTTTTTATCAGCATTTATCTGGACAGGTTTGACAAATGGGAAAACAGTTATCCCCGTTATACTTTTTTTCACACCCAGTACCACATAGATATACCTGTGGATATTTTTGGTAAAAAGGTTTCATTGAAAAATCTATGTTATCTGTGCGATATTCCTGTCAAAACAGAAGGTGAAGGAAATCAGGTAAAGGATTTTTTTATAAACGGGGATCTGGAAAAAATAGGAAATTACTGCAGTGAAGATGTTAAGGCTACAGCCATGCTTTTTTCCTACATAAATACCTACTTTCTGCAAAACTCTTACCCATTCCCCTCTCTACAGCAGATATCTGATCTGAAACCTGAAATCAAGGTACTGTGATGAACAGGTACTATTCAGGAAGTTATTCTTACTTGAAAGATAAGCTTTTAGAAACAGTAAGAGAGATACAAAAAAGACCAACAGAAAGGATAACATTTGTTGTTCACACCAACCAGATGAAAATGTATCTGAAAGAGTTCCTGACCGAAAAGTTGGGAATTCTGATAAACGGAGAGTTCTTTACAGTAATAGACCTGTCAAAAAAAATAACAAAAAAAGAGCCTATTTCTGATTTTGAGAAGCAGATCGTATTAAAAAGAATATTACAAAAAAAAGGCTACAATCTTGACGGTCTTGCTCAGGATATTGGGATAATGATTCAGCAGTTAAAAGAACATAGCATTCCGTTTGAAGATATATCATCAGATTTTTTGAAGCAGATAATATCCGATTATGAAGATTTTAAAAAGAAGAAATTTTACGACAGGGAGGATCTCCACAGGCTTGCTGTGGAAACAGATACAGATTTCACAACAGATCATCTTGTTATTTTCGGTATTCATTCTGTCCCTGATCTTTACAGAAAGCTTTTCAGAAAGGCATCAAAACTATCCAGAAATGTTTATGTTTTTACGCATTTTTTTCCAGACAGCGGTTATTACATCAACCACAATCATTTTAAAAAAGTTAGAGATTTTTATGAACAGATCTCAGACTTTGTCATTTTTGAGAAAGAAAAAGATCCTAATGTTGAAGTTGCAAAATGTATATACAGATTTGATGCATCCCTAAGAATAGGTTCACAAAAAATAAAGATATACAGCCTCCCTGATGAAAGATCAGAAATCAGGTTCACAGCACAAAAGATAGCGTATCTGAAAAAAGGGGGGATATCCTACAGTAAGATAGGCGTTGTAATACCCCAGATTGAAAATTACCTACCTTATATAAAGGAGATATTCAGCAGATACCACATACCTTACTATCTGACAGAAGAAAACAGATATATAGATGATTACTCCTGCAGAAAAATAATGGAGCTTCTCCTGTTAAAAATAAAAGGAATATCAAAGGAAAGCATTTCAGGGATTTTGTCTGACTCTGTGTTTGAGATAGAAGATCCTGAAGATATACACAAAAAAGTTATTCAGAGCCCCCCATTTTTTGATCTTTCAGAATTTGAGAGGTTTGTTCTTCAAGATAAAAGATTTAAAAAACTAAAAGAACTTATTTCAACTGTTCTTAACTTACCTGATCAGGAAGAGTTTGTTTTTTATATAAGAGCTTTCAGGGAAATATCAAACAGATTTTTAAAGGAGACAGAAGGAAGAAAAGCTTTCTTTGAAAACCTGCTTGATATATTAGAAGAAAAAAAGCTGTATTCAGATCTTTTTGACAAAATAAGTTATAAAGATCTTGTTGAAATATTAAAATCATTCTTTGAAGAGGAAAACAGAGAAAAAAAGGTTAGAACAGAGGGAGTAACAGTAGTTTCCCCATCACAGGCTGAAGGAAACAATTTTGATTACATTTTTTTTCTTGGTCTGAATTCAGACAGGTATCCTGATCCAGTTAAAGATGAGCTTATTTTATCAAGAGAAGATCTAAAAGGTCTCAATTACCCATTCCATGTTCTTATGCAGGAGCTTCTTAATTTTTGCTCGCTTTTTGATAGGAAAAAGTATATCTACCTTTCTTTTGTCCTAAAAGAACCTGTCCCATCCATATTTCTTCAAGAGATAATCAGAATCACTGGAATTAAGCCAGTTAAACCGGTTTTATCTCCTGTTTTACCTGAAGAGTTAAGGGCAGAATACCCATTTATTGATAAAAATATAGCTAAGCATAAAAATAAAATTGATAAGTACAAAAACCCTCCTTTAGAAAGCTTCAAAATAAAACTGGATATGAATTTTCCCATTTCTGCAACATCTTTCCAGAAGTATCCACAATGCCCTTACAGATTTTTTCATGAAGAAATTAACGGTTTTGTGGAGGAGATAAAAACTGAAAGAAAAGAGATATCACCATTAGAAAAGGGAATTGTAATACATAAATTACTTGAAGAGTTTTACTCAGGTTTAGACATACAAAAAGTGAAAAATCCTGAAGAGTTTGTTGAAAAAAGGAAAAAAAGACTGGAAAAAAGATTTTTTAGCATGATAAACCCTTTAATAGAAAGCTTAATACCTTCTTACAGACCATTAGAGCTGAAAAAAGCAGAAACAACATTTTTAAGATTGATTTCTTTTTTGAAGGATGATCTTCAGTCTGTAAAAAATAACAAAATCAAAAATATGCTTATAGAGAAAAATGTAAAGGATGATTATTTCTCAGGAAGAATAGACAGGGCTGACATTGATAAAGAAGGGAATATCACTATATACGATTACAAAACAGGGGAAAAACCCCCCTCAAACATCCACAAAGAGATAAAAACAAAATACGCACAGCTTCTTGTTTACAAAAAGATATTAGGAGAAAAAGTAAAAGAGATAGGAATACTTGCTGTAAATGACAGGGACAGAAAGTTCAGATATACGGCACAGATCAAAGACACAGCCTTTGTTGACAACATGCTTGATCTGATGAAAAAAGGTATTTTTCCACCTATAAAAAACAGTTTGTGTGATTACTGCGCTTTTTTAGATTTCTGTCCTAAAAATGATGAGCTAAACCAAAAGATAAAACAAGTGTATCCACCTTTTGGAGAGCTGTTATGAACACTAACTACATAGCATCAGCAGGAACAGGAAAAACTTTCAGTCTTGTTCAAGAGGTTATAAAAAGGATAAAAGATGGGGAAAGCCTTGATAATATGCTGATACTTACATTCACAGAGAAAGCATCTGGGGAGATAAAAGAAAGGATATACACAGAAATATCACTGATAATAGAGAAAGAGAAGGATCTGAATCTGAAAAAAAAGTTACATTCAGAGCTTTTAAAGGTTGAGTACTCATATATCGGAACATTTCACAGCATTTTTCTAAGAATACTAAAAAAACATCCAGAAAGATCAAAAATTGACAGAAACACAAAAATCTTTCAGGACAGCATGCTCAGGCAGTTTATACTGAAAGAGTTTGAAAGCTGGATAGAGGAAGATTTTTACAAAAACAGACATATCTGGGATAAGCTTGAGGGCTTTTCAGGTTATAACCTGTTTAACATGTTTTATACCCTCTACACAAACAGAACAAAGATCAAAAAAAGAGAAATAGATATAAAATCACAGGAAAAAAAGATCAAAAAGACAAAATCAGATCTTACATCGCTCCTTTATATACTATTTGAAAAATACGGAGAACTATTTACAAAGATA
>JALTAS010000174.1 GCA_027058925.1 Persephonella sp. | reverse complement strand
ATAAAACTACCCTTTGAACCTGCTGGAGATCAGCCAAAGGCGATAAAACAGCTTTATGAAAACCTGAAACAGGGAGTAAAAGAACAGGTTCTACTGGGAGCTACTGCTACAGGAAAGACCATTTCCTTTGCCTCCGTTATAGAAAAATACGGAAAGCCAGCTCTTGTTTTGACCCACAACAAAACCCTTGCTGCACAGCTTTACAGGGAACTGAAAGAGCTATTTCCAGACAACGCTGTTGAGTACTTTGTTTCATACTACGATTATTATCAGCCTGAGGCTTATGTGCCTGAAAAAGACCTTTATATAGAAAAAGACAGCTCAATAAATGATGCCATTGATAGACTGAGGCACTCAGCAACAAAAAGTCTTATAGAAAGACCGGATACCATTGTTGTTGCCTCTGTCTCCTGCATATACGGACTTGGAACACCTGAGTTTTACGAAAAACTGAGGCTCCATCTGTTTGTTGGTCAGCAGATGGACAGGCAGGAGCTTTTAAAAAGGCTTGTTGAACTTCAGTATGTAAGAGATGATTTTTCCTTCAAAAGGGGAACTTTCAGAGTAAAAGGCGATACAGTTGAGATACTACCTTCCCACTCTGAAGACATAATAGTAAGGGTTGAGTTTTTTGGGGATGAAATAGACAGCATAACAGAGCTTGATCTGTTTAACAGGGACATAAAAAGAAAATTAAACACAACGGTAATATTTCCTGCCAGCCATTACGTTATCCCAAGACCTGATATGGTTGAGGCAATAAAACAGATAAAAGAGGATCTTGAAAGAGAGGTTGAGGAGTTTAGAAAACAGGGTAAAGAGATAGAAGCAAACAGGCTGTGGCAGAGAACAAATTATGACATTGAGATGATGCTTGAGCTTGGAACGTGTAAGGGAATAGAAAACTACTCAAGGTATTTTGATGGAAGACAACCGGGAGAACCCCCTTACACCCTTATGGATTACTTTCCTGATGATTTTCTACTTATTGTTGATGAGTCCCATGTTACGATCCCTCAGGTTAGGGCTATGTATAACGGAGACAGGAGAAGGAAGGAAAACCTTGTTAAATATGGCTGGAGGATGAAATCTGCTTACGACAACAGACCTTTAAAGTTTGATGAGTTTGTCCAGAAGATACAGAGAGCCATCTATGTATCAGCTACGCCTGCAGACTGGGAGGTTGAAAGATCAAAAGGGATAATAGTGGAACAGATCATAAGACCTACTGGTCTTCTTGACCCTGAAATAGAAGTAAGACCAACAGAAGGACAGATAGATGACCTGATAAACGAGGTCTGGGACATAAAAGAAAGGGGCGAAAGGGCTATCGTTATTACACTGACAAAAAAGATGGCAGAAAATCTTGCAGATTATCTGGAGGAAAGGGAGATAAAAGCTATATACCTTCATTCAGAGATAGATACGATAGAAAGGGTGAAAATAATAAAAGAACTTAGAGAAGGAAAGTATGATGTTATAGTTGGTGTAAATCTGCTCAGGGAAGGTATTGATATGCCAGAGGTTTCCCTTGTTGCTGTTTTAGATGCTGATAAGCAGGGTTTCCTCAGATCAACAACAGCACTTATCCAGATAATAGGAAGAGCGGCAAGGAATATTCACGGGAAGGCTATTCTGTATGCTGATACAATAACTCCAGCAATAGAAAAAGCTATAGAAGAAACAAACAGAAGAAGAAAAATACAGAAGGAATACAACGAAAAATATGGTATAACTCCAAAATCCGTTAAAAAGAAAGTAAAAGATCTTATATCTCTTGAAGAGCTTGGTATTTATGAGTATGCTGAGTATTTACCTGAAGATGTGGAAACTGAAGAAGACCTTATGAAAAAGATTGAAGATCTTGAAAAACAGATGTGGAAAGCAGCAGAAAACTGGGAGTTTGAGAAAGCAGCAGAGCTTAGAGATCAGATAGAAAAGTTAAGAAAGCTCATCGGAGTTTTTAGTTAGAATCTTTGGGAATCATTTTTAATTTCAGAAGTTTGCGTATAAGTAGACCTGAAATTTTATTAAGTTCTTCAAATTTTTCCGGGTTTAAACTTTCTACAAATGTAGAGTGAGATATGTTATGAAACTCACAGTGAATAGTATCTATTTCACTCAGGGTATTTTTCACTTTTGGTGATAAAAAATTAAAGTTTCCTCTTAGTTCATCAAACTTTTTTCCAAAAGGACAGGAATGACAGTCTGTAAGTTCAGGTTTTGTTTTTCCATTGAATGCTTTTCTCAGTTTATTCAGATAAATAAGATGATACGAAAATATCAACCTCATGAAAGAT
>JALTAS010000173.1 GCA_027058925.1 Persephonella sp. | reverse complement strand
CTATTGCAAAAATAAAAAGATAAAACCATCAGTAACTGCGGGGGAGTTTGATATGGAAGAGAGAAAAGTTGTGTGCCCCAACTGTGAGTCAAACATCTGTATCAAAAATGGGAGGGTTAACAAGAAGCAGACATATCTGTGTAAGTCATGTTATTCAAGGTTCTCTCTTGATAGGGTTAGAAGGAGATATCCAAATGAGGTAAAAAAGAAAGCTGTCAGGCTTTATAAGGAGGGGCATACCCTGACGGAGATATCAAAAAAAACTTGATATCAAAATCCAGACTATCCATTACTGGGTAAAAAACTCAAGGAATGGAAGGTGATCATCAAATTTTTAATAAATATTGACTTCCTAAAAATGAGATTTAGACTGAATATCAAAATCTATTAATGAATTATTAATCCCTCTGGGGAGGGAAAAATCAATAAAACTTTTGGGAGGTTAGGTATCATGAAGAAGCTTTTAGCAGCAGCTGTAATCGCAGCAGCACCATTTGCCGCAATGGCAGGAACTGTATCAGATGATTTCACAATCACAGCAAACGTTGCTGAAAAATGTGTTATTCTCAACGGACCAGCTGACATTACAGTAAATTACGACCCATTTAACACAAACTCAGTAACTGACAGCACTACTGTAGAGTACGACTGCGTTAAACAAACATCTTACAACCTCACTGTTCAGGGACAAAACGGTGTTCTCACAGGTGCAACACACGGCGACACTTTAACTTACAATCTTACTACAAATCCTTCTTCTTTATCAGGGCTTACGGATGGTAACGGTATCGTTTCAGGATCACCTGAAACTTTAACTATTAATGTTGAAATACCTGCAGGTCAGAATGTATCTGTTGACACTTACACAGAAATAGTCGATGTGACAATCTCATACTAATTGGAGCAGGGGGCTGCACCCCCTAATCTCAATATTTGAGGTAAAAAAAGATGAGAAATAAGTTAATAGGTGGAATTTTAGCAGGAGCTATTTTTGGGGGAGTAACTGTAGCTGATACTGTACCTCTGGGATCGTCTGGAGACTTTGATATTACGGCAAATGTTGTGCCAAATTGTGTAATACTGAACGGGATCCCTGATCAAAGCGTCCCTTACGATCCTTTTGTTAATACAGATACAGACATACAATACACAGGTTTCAGCTTCAAATGTGTAACAGGAACTTCTGTGACTATATACGCAGAAAGCCAGAATAACCCAGGAGGAAACTTTGGACATCTTGTTAACACTACAGATCCTGCAGAAATTCTCCAGTACAGAGTTTCATTAGTGGTAGCTTACCCTTCAGGTCCTGTTGTGACTGAGGGCAATCTGTTCCAGAACTCATTAAGTTTTGTTGCTCCTAATCCTAATCCTCCTGCAATTACTGTTGAAACAGTTATAATAGCATCTAACCAGAATGTTGCTGCAGGAACATACACAGATACTGTGACATTAAATATACAATACTAAAAAGTTGGAGGGAGGAATGGAAAGAGTTAAAACAAAAATACACATTTTTCCATTCCTCTTCCTTTTAATTTTTTCATCTGTTACATGGGCGCTCGATTTCAGTATCAGACCTATAAGAATTTTTATATCCAACGGAAAAACAACAGGTGTTTTTGAGATAAGAAGTCTTACAAATGAGAAGTTAGCCCTTGAAACAGAAGTAAAAAGATGGGATCAGGACGAAGACGGCAACTTTATATTAACAGATACTGAAGAGATGCTCGTTGTTCCTCCATATATAGAACTGGAAGGGGGTCAGAGGCAGTTGGTCAGGGTTGCATACCTTGGAGATTTTGAATCAGGGAAGCAGGAGTTTTTCAGGCTGTTTGTAAGGGAACTTCCAAAAGATATAAAAGAAACAGAAAACCCTGAAAAAGTCAGAACCAGTATACAGGTCTTATTAAATCTTAGCGTGCCTATATTTGTTACCCCGAAAGGCTTAAATCCTGTTTATAAAATTGAGCTTGTAGATGTTCAGAAATCAGAAAATATGATAACTCTCCGTTTAAAAAATATTGGAAATGGTTTTGCAAAAATAATAAGAATTGAACTGTACAAAGATAAAGAAAAGATCTATCATACAGATGCCTCAAAATATATTCTTCCTGAAAGATCAATACTCTTAAAGGTTGTTAACATAAAGTTAAACAAAGACAAAAAACCTGAGATGCTGCCGTTCAAAGACATACCCAACAAAATTAAACTGATAATGGAAGATGATAAAGAGATTATTTTTAACATTTAGCATTTTTATCCTGATTTTTTTGCCTTTAAAGGAAGCAGAGGCAAAAT
>JALTAS010000172.1 GCA_027058925.1 Persephonella sp. | reverse complement strand
GTATAATAACTGTGTATTAATGTTATATAATTTTCATGCCGAAATAATTGTTGGCTTTAAAATAGACAGTTTTTGAGATAAATGTTAAAATATTTTAATAAATATGAATAAAACATAATAAAATCAAATCAAGGAGGTTACAGCATGAAGAAAGTACTAAGTTTAGCAGCAGCAGGATTACTGGCAGCAGGTGCTGCTCAGGCAGGAACACTTACAGTTGCCAACTCTGACATTGTTCTTTATGGAGGGGTTTCAGCAGGATACGACTGGCAGGACAATGACTACGCAGCAGTTAATAGCAACAATGATAATTTCAGGGTAAACACATTTGCTATTGGTTTAATGAAAAAAGCTGATGCAAATAGTCCAATAGGATTTAATGCAGCATTTGCATCCTTTAATGTTCCTACAGTTCTTGCTTCAACAGATGTAGTTAATAGCGGTTCTGGGTTATTAAATGCAGGAACAACAACTACATTTAAACCTTGGCTTGCTTATGTAACAATTGCTCCTGTGGAAGGACTTTCTGTTGATGCTGGTCTTCTCTGGGCCAAATATGGAGAGGCTCCATTAACAATTTTAAACCCACATATTAATAGAGGTGCTCTTTTTGTAATGTTTGATCCTGTTCTTTTTGCAGGTGCAAGGGTTAATTATGATGCGGGTGTAGCAAAAGTTTATGTTGGATACAACCAAGGCGGAGGTCTCTATTTCCCTTATAGTTTAACTAACAGAGATGCTGTAGAAGCTGGTGCTTTAGCTGATCTTGGAATGGCTAAAGTAGGAATTCATATGTATGATGAATCTGCAGGAAGAAACATATATACTCTCTGTGCAAAAGCAGATCTGGGTATGGCTAAGGCTGGTCTCCAGATATCATATCTGAAAGAAGATGATGCTATTCAGAATAATACTACAGATGACTCAAGCTACGGAGTTGCTTTAAACATAGATCCTGTAGTAACAGAACAGATATCTATACCTGTTAGAATTGAATATGTTAACACAGATGCAAAGAATGATGATACATTCTGGACATTTACAATCACTCCAACATACAAACCAACTAAAAATACGTTCGTTAGGGCTGAACTTTCTTATGTAACAGCTGATGCAAAGATGTTCGTTGATGTGGACAACCCTGCTACACCAAAAGACAAAGACAACAGAACAACTCTCGGTGTTGAAGCTGGATTCCTCTTCTAAGGGAAATCCTATCATAAAATTTCCAAAAGCCCCCTATTAACGGGGGCTTTTTTATTTTAATCGCTCTTACAGTTTTTTCTTTGAACTGCTAAAATATAGTAGCAATTTATCTTTTTATTATTCAATGAGGTTAAAATGCTTGGTATAGAAAAACTACTTGAAAAGATCCTCCACAGGCAAAATATCCCGAAGGAAAAAAGGGAAGAGTTTGAGATAGATCTTGGAACAAAGTATGTCCATGGTTTGTTATTCTACAACACATATTTTGATCAGGTAGCCAGAGCATTAGGTAAAGACACTATATGCCTTATTGTAGGCGGCTGGATAAGAGACAGACTTCTAAACAGACCTATAAAAGATAAAGTTGATGTTGATTTTATCGTTACCACAGACCCATTTAAGATAGTTAAAAACCTTAAAAATATCCTTGGAAAAGGTGATATATTCCAGTTTGAAAAGGAAAAGAATGTTGCAACGATAATTTTTTATGAAAATCATACAAGATACAGGTTTGATTTTTCATTTTTAGATATTGCTGACATTATGGAAAACCAGCAGCTTGATTTTTATGATAAAGAAAAAGCAATAATAGAGAGGATAGAACAGGATCTTTTAAGAAGGGATTTTACTATAAATGCGATGGCTGTTGTTTTTGATGATGCCCTTGGTATGGGAGCAACCCAGACTGTGCTGTTTGATCCATCAGGTGGTCTTGAGGATCTTCAAAAAGGTATTGTAAAGCCGGTTTCTATAGAAAATATAATAGATGATCCGGTTAGAATTTTCAGAGGATACAGAATAGCCCAGCAGCTTGATTTTGAGCTTTATAAAGATTTTGAGAAATGGGTGAAGAAAAATACTGATATTGTTAAAAACTCACCGAAAGAGAGAATAAGAGATGAAATTCTGAAAATATTTGATGGGGAAAAAACTGCAGATGTTATTGCTTCTATGGTAAAGGCAGGTATATTTAAGGAGATAATTCCTGAGATTGAGGAGATCTCAAAAATAGGAAAAACAGGAAATTTTCATAAATACCCTCTTCTCAAGCATTCATTAAAAACCCTTGAGTATATGGAAGAGTTTCTAAAAAAAAA
>JALTAS010000171.1 GCA_027058925.1 Persephonella sp. | reverse complement strand
CTGTTATCCAGAGGGTTTTTGTCCCTTTCCATCTGAGAATAACATAAGCGATAAAATCAATAACAGAGACAAGGACAACCATCTCCCATATATTTTTTGGGTTGATAGCTCCAAATGGACCATAATCTTTATCCGGTAAAAGAGGAAAGATAACAACTGTAACAATAGCGAACTTCAAAATGGCAAAAAGATCCTCCTCAGATATCTCTTTTGCAAAGCTTTCAAGAGTTCTCTTTAAGGCAAGAAGAACTGTCGTTACGACAGATAAAAGTGCTGCGATATAGTAATGCTCGTAGTATATAAGAAAACCAATTATAAAAGCTATAAATGTTGCAATTTCAGTTGTTGATCCTATATCTTTTTTGTACTCAAGGAAGTAATTGATAGCTGCCAGTATAACTATGCCTCCAAATGTATAATAAAGAACACCTTCCCAATATCTGTCAAAGATAAGACCTGAGAGCATCCCAAGGAGAGATATCAGGGGAAATGTTCTTATTCCTGCGAATATTTCTGATTTTGTTCTGTGTTCTCTTTCAAGACCTATCAAAAGACCTGCTGCTATTGAAAATACTATTTTAAAGAGAAGCGTATAGGTCTCTTCCTCAATTTTAAATTCCATCAATTCTCTCTTTGTATTTTTTTAGTTTATTTATTAATTTAACCTCTATTTTTTTATCGTCATAAGGATATATACTTATGATCACACCATGTTCTCCCTTTATTACCTTTTTCTCAAGAATCTGTCTGTATATAAGATTGTCATCCTTCAGTATACCTGCATACACCATACAGTCCCCTAAAGTCTTCATTATATTATCAAGATCTCTTCTTCTTCTGTCTGGAAGAACAAAAAGTATCTCAACTGTTACAGGTATATCTATAGGTGGATAATTGTTCTGGTTCTGAAGTTCCCATATAACTTTGTTTATCTTCAATGAGACATCTTTTGGAATTAGATACCTCTTCCCGCTTTTTGTAAAAGCCCTTGTGTTTATCTTGATCCTGTTTGCTTTTGAAGGGGGAATAAAGGAAATAAAATACTCCAATCTCTTTTTTAACATATCTATACCCATATATAAAATTTTAATAATAATTGTATATTAATTCTTAAACTTTACGGAAAGTTAATATTTTTAAGGTTTTTACAGGTGATTACATTTTAAATTAAAATTTCAGGAAATCAAGAAATTTCAATGGTTAGCTGTTGTTAACCCTGATTTTTAAGATTATATTATTGATCAAGATCAATAAATCGTATATGAATATCTGAATAGAAATATCCTAAACAGGAGGTTATTTAAATGAAGAAATTAAAAGCAACAGCTGTAGCGCTTGCAGGAGCAGTGGCATTTTCTATGGGTTCTTATGCAGATGTTCCAACGGGAAAGGATTTTGCAAAAAAATTCATCATCTCTGTTGATGGAGCTCACAATCTTCTTGGAAAGCCAAATGTAAGATTTGTTGATGGTGATTCTCCAAAGAAATTTAAGGAGAAACACATACCAGGATCTGTTAATGCCTTTGCCCACGATCTGCATCTTCTTGAAGACATAAGAAAGTGTGGACTTCCAATGTGTCCAGATAGAGCAGCCAAGTTTATAGGTCAGGAACTTGGTATTGATAACAATACACATGTTGTTGCTTATGATGATGGAAGGGGTCCAAACGCATCTGGTGTGTGGTTTTTCCTTTACCTTTATGGCGTTGACAATGTTCAGATGATGGATGGAGGCCTTGCCACATGGGAAGCCAAAGGTTATCCTGTTGAGTCTGGTGAAGGAAAGAAGCCATCTCCTAAAAAGTTTACACCTCACATCAGAAAGGACATTATCGCAACAAAAGAAGAGGTTTTGAAAGCAATCAAGGACAAAAATCACTACTTTATACTTGATGCAAGAAGATTTCAGGAATATACAGGTAAAACTTTGCTTCAGGCTTTAGAATCACCTGGTAAGCATATTACAGTTAAAAGGGGTGGTCATATTCCAGGGGCTGTGTTCGCTGAATGGAAAAAGTTTGCAGGGAACCCTTCAGGAAAACCTAACAAACATCTGTTTAAAAAGATGAAAAGGTTAAAAAAGGTTGCAAAAAAACTTAAAAGAAAAGGTTTAACTCCTGAAAAAACAGTCATTACTTACTGCCATGTTGGGCTTGGTAGGGGATCGTTTGTTTTTGCTGCTATGAAACTCCTTGGATTTAAAAATGTGAAAGTTTATGTAGGATCCTGGGACGAATGGGGTAATGATCCTAACGTTCCAATAGAGAAATAAATCTATAGGGGCTTTTGCCCCTCTTTAATTGAAGGAGGTAGAAAATGGAGCATTTAAGCCATCTGATAATGGGACTGATAACAGGAGCTCTTTTTGGAATAGTGCTTCACAAAGTGGGAGCCATTAGATACTCAAGAGTTGAGGGTATGCTCCTTCTAAGAGATCTAAAAATAATGAAGTTTGCATTTATGGGAATAGCAACAGCATCTATTGTTTACGGGCTTGCCGATATATTTGGTGTAGCTGAACAGACAAACCTTCTTCCCAGAATTATGCCTTACCTTGGTATTGCGCATCTGATTGGTGGATTTCTCTTTGGTATAGCGATGGCATCTGCAGGTTTTTGTCCTGGTACATGTGTTGCAAGAGTAGGTGCAGGGAAGTTTATATCAATCGCAGGGGTTTTAGGTCTCATTTTGGGAATTATTATTTACTCAAATATAAAACCATGGCTTGTTGATGTTGGAATATTAGGAACAAAAGAAAAAATAACACTTTATGGTGCATTAGGTCTTCCTTATGGACCTCTCGCAGTGGTGTGGGGTGTATTATTTATCATTCTTGCCCTTATTGCAGACTGGTTTGATCCTGCCAAAAAAATTGGTTATGAACAGGAAAGCCAGTCTTCTCTTATTTCAAAATTGGTAAAAGGTGAGTGGCACTGGGCTGTATCAGGTATATTGGCAGGTCTAATAATAGCCTGGGCTACAGCTCAGGGAGAATATCTTGGTTTTTCAGGAGGTGCTCTTGCTTTTGTTGGATGGATAGCGAGTCTTTTAGGTCATCCACTTGCTGTTGTGCCAAATATTAATGAAACAATAATGTGGCATGCAGGTCTTATAATGGGAGTTATTCCAGGAGCATTTCTGAGCGCTATCATTTCAGGAACATTCAAGTTTGATGTTGTTCCTCCTGCATTTGCAAAAGGTGTGGCTCCATTTCCATGGGTAAGGCTTGTTCTGGTGTTTTTTGCAGGTGTTTTTCTTGCACTTGGTGCAATGATAGGTGGAGGCTGTACGACAGGTGCGTTCCTTTCTGCATATCCAACACTCTCTGTAGGCTCAATGGCACAGTCTGCAACTTATTTCGTTGTGGGTGTTTTGACCGCGAACCTTATTTATTTTGGAAGATGGAGCAGATTTGTGCAGGCTAAAAAAGAGTCTGACGAGGTTTATGACTAAATATAGAGAGGTATAAAAATGAGTATGACAGAAAGAATACTTTTCTGGCTTGGAATCCTTATCCTTCTGATCGGACTGATCGGGATGAAAGCAGATATCTCAAAATTAGAGCATCAGGCTCAACAGACAGTTCAAGCTTCTTCTGAAGGAGGAGAAGAGTAATGAATCCAAAAATAGAGAGGATTATTTATATAGGGATAATTGTAGTTCTTGCAGGGTTACTGCTTAGCTTCGGAAAAAAGGATTTACAGTTGAGAAAGCAGATACCATTAACTGTTGAAGAGCTATATAAAAAATTAGGAAATCCAAAGATAAATATACAGGTAATAGATGTAAGACCTTATGAGGTTTCAGAAGAAGAGGAAGATGAAGCAGAAGACACAGATTACTACTCAGGAGTCCATATTCCTGGAGCCATTCCTCTTCCAGATTGTGACGAATCAAAAGCTCCAGAAAAAGCCCTTCCACAGATCAGCCCTTATATTCCTACGGTAATAGTATCAAAAGATGGAGATCCTGAAATATTCAAAAAATGTTCTAAAAAATTCCCTTTTGCCCAAAACCTGAAAGGTGGTATGGTGGCCTGGGATGAAGAAGGTTATCCAGAGGATGAAGGGGAGTACGAACCACCTGCAGCAGGCGGTGGTGGTGGATGCCTGTAAACAATAAAGAGATAAAATAGGAGGTAAGATATATGGCACTTACAAGAAGGGATTTCCTGAAAGCATTATCAGCCTCAGGAGCCGGAATTGCCTTGGGTGGAAATGCTGCCTTTGCTAAAGATAAAGCAGTTATCGTGGAAGACCCGAGAAGTTCATATCCAAATACAAGCTACACAGAAAATATGTACAGAAAAGAGTTTGCCTTTACTTATGGAAAAAAAGAAGAACATGGAACCGCTTATCACTGCGTCAACTGTCAGGGAAACTGTGCGTGGGATGTATGGGTGAATAATGGAATAATAACAAGGGAAAATCAGATTGCAAACTACACACCTATAAACCCTAAGATACCTGATTTTAATCCAAGGGGATGTAACAAAGGTGTTCAGCATTCACAGGTTACTTATGAAAAAGACAGGATCCTATATCCTCTAAAAAGGGTTGGAAAAAGAGGTGAAGGAAAATGGAAAAGAATAAGCTGGGACGAAGCTATAACTGAGATAGCTCAGAATATTTATGAAACCATGCTGAATAAGGGACCTGAAGGATTGTATATACATGTTGGGGCAGGAATGCTCACAGAAATAAGAGGTGCTGCCGGAAAAAGACTCGGAACTCTCCTTGGAGCGGTAAGACCTTATATAGCGTCTTATGTTGGTGATATGTTTCCAGGTGTCTCAGTTGTTTATGGTGAAGGGAATATTGGATGTTCCTACGATTTCTTTTACACAACAGATGTAAATATATGGTGGGGACAGGATCCAAACAAAACAAGAATACCAGATGCACACTTCCTGTGGGAAGGAAAGTACAACGGATCAAAACAGATAGTGATAACTCCCGATTTCAACTCAACCTGCGTACATGCTGATCTCTGGGTTCCTGTTAAGGCCGGATACGACGGTTTTCTTGCAATGTCAATAATAAATGAGATAATTGAGAAAAAACTTTACAAACCAAAGTTCATAAAGCATTTTACAGACCTTCCATTTCTTGTGAGACTGGATAACAAAAAACTTCTTAGACTTTCAGACATTGATATTGAAAATCCACCTGCCGAGTTTGATGAGAACATTTACAAAATATTTGAAGAACATGGGGAAGGAAAGGAATATGAGCCGGAAAGCGTTTTCTTAACCTGGAATACCAGAACAAACAAACTTACAGTAATGCCTGGATGTGAAGGTTCTCCTGTAAAAACATTGAGACTGAAAGATGTTGCATGGGACATAGATCCAGCACTTGAAGGGAAGTGGGAGGTTAAACTTAAAGATGGATCAAAAGTACCGGTAACCACGGTTTTTGCTTTACTTAAAGAGGAAGCCAAAAAATTCTCTGCAGACAAGACATGGAAACTTACAGGGGTTCATCCAAAAATAGTTGAAGAACTGGCAAAAGATATAGCCCTTCCAAAAGTTGTAATGATATCAATGGGATTCACAATAGGTAAATACTTTAACGGTATGCTTGCACAAAGAGCTATAGCCTCAATATCGGGTCTTGTCGGAAGGCTTGGACCTTACGGAGGATTCAATTCAGAAAGTGAGTGGGCCATATCTGGAATGGGTAAACTCTCAGGATTTTCAGGTAAATACAAGCAGAGATTTGCCTCGGGATTTGTTAGTGAGTTTGTTTTAGGACAGATGATGAAAGATGTTGAAAAGCTTTATTCAGATGAAGATATAAGGAGAGCAACAGGACTTTCCAAAGAGGAGTATCTTAAAAAAGTAAAAGAATCACTTGATAATTACGGGGATGATCAGAAATGGAAAGGATCAATAGGTAAAAAAGATGGAAAACCTTACTGGGATACTGTTGAAACATTCCTCATATTTGCAGACTCAAGATTCAGAAGAAACAAAGGTGATACATACAGGGAGGCTTTCCTGAAAAAAGCCAAGTTCTTTGCTTATGTTGATTTCAGAATGAACTCAACAGCCCAGTTTGCAGATATTGTTCTTCCTGCAAAATCTATGTACGAGGTATGGGATCTCAGAACAAACCCAGGCTACCACAGGTATGCAAACATGGCGCAGCCTCCACAAAACCTCAAGCCTGTAGGTGAGTCAAAATCTGAATGGGAGATATGCACATTAATTGTTGAAAAACTTCAGGAGATAGCTGTAAAAAAATATAAAGAGACAGGAGATAAAAAATACATAAAAATACCTGACCCAACCCACTCAAAAACTGGATACAGGGAACTTGATAAAGTTGTTGAGGAGTTTACACACAACGGACATGTAAAGACAGATAAAGAAGCTGTTGAGTTTGCACTTGAAAATGTTGATCAGTTTAAACCAAACACAATAGAAACTGTAAGAAAAAGAGGTGGATACCTTCAGCTTAATGAAAAAGCAGGAAAAACATCTCCACTCTATCCTGATAAGCCTTACAACTCATTTGAAAATAACCTTTTTCTATTTGAAAGGTTTGAAACCCTTTCAGGAAGACTCACATATTATGTTGACCACGAATTATGGATAGAATACGGTGCAGCCCTTCCAACAGCAAAAGAACCAATAAGACCAAGAAGATACCCATTTGTTGTAATGTCACCACATGCAAGATGGTCAATACACTCAACCTATAAAACATCATCAATACTTCTTAGACTTCAAAGGGGCGTTCCTTATGTAATGATCAATCCTGAGATAGCACAGAAGAAGGGAATAAAAGATGGAGATGAGATAAAAGTATTCAATGATCTTGGGGAGTTTTATGCTATGGCAAAGGTTTACCCATCATGCCCAAAAGATGCAATAATCATAGAACATGGATGGGAACCTTTCTTCTTTAAGGGATACAAATCCCACAACACGGTAGTCGCATCGCCTCTAAACTTGCTTGAGCTATCCGATGGTTGGGGACATCTGAAGTTTGGCGGAAACTGGGATGGAAATCAGCATGCTTACACAACATCAGTAGATATAGAGAAAGCATAAGGAGGTAATACATAATGGCTAAAAGACAGTTGGCTATGGTTATGGATTTAAATAAATGTATAGGTTGTCAAACATGTACAGTAGCCTGTAAAACCCAGTGGACGAACAGAAACGGAAGAGAGTATATGTACTGGAATAATGTTGAAACCCAGCCAGGAACAGGCTATCCAAGAAACTGGATGGAAGCAGGGGGAGGTTTTGATTCAGATGGTAATCTGAAAGATGGGATAATTCCTGACATGGTTCATGATTACGGTGTGCCCTGGGACTACAACCATGATGAGCTTTTTGGAAATGCGGAGCAGACAGTTCTCCATCCAAATGCAGACCCTGTCTGGGGACCAAACTGGGACGAAGATGTTGGGGAAGGTGACTGGCCAAACTCCTACTTTTTCTATCTTCCAAGAATATGCAACCACTGTTCAAACCCTGGATGTCTTGCTGCATGTCCAAGAGAAGCGATATTCAAAAGAGAGCAGGACGGTATAGTTCTTGTTGATCTTGACAGATGTCAGGGATACAGATACTGCATAGCAGGATGTCCATACAAAAAGATCTACTTTAACCCAAAATTATCAAAATCTGAAAAGTGTATTTTCTGTTTCCCAAGAATAGAAAGGGGTCTTCCACCGGCGTGTGCCCATCAGTGTGTTGGAAGAATAAGATTTGTTGGTTTTCTTGATGATGAAGATTCTCAGGTTTACAAACTTGTCCACAAGTATAAAGTAGCCCTTCCCCTTAGACCAGACTTTGGAACACAACCTAACGTTTATTATGTTCCTCCAGTTCTTTCTCCTCCAAAATTTGATGAAGAAGGTAAACCAATGGAAGGTGGAAGGATACCTATGGATTATCTGGAAAAGCTTTTTGGTCCTGAAGTTCACAAAGCTGCCGAAACACTGCTTTCTGAGATGGAGAAAAGAAAAAGAGGAGAAGAATCTGAGCTTATGGATATACTTATAGCATACAGCCATGCTGACATGTTCAGGCTTGATGAAAATTACTACCAGAAAATCGCAGCAGGTCAGGGACTAAAAGGAACGGAGTTTTTCAACATAATTGATGAAAGATATGTTCAGGGTGCAAATACCCCTAAGGTTGAAGGTGTTTACGGAGTCAAATTCTTTGAAACCCAGCCAGCCAAAGAAGAAGGGGGTCATTAAACTCCCATTTATAAAATGGAGCTAAGGAGGAAAGTAATGGAAAAGGTTATAAAAACAGCTGTAATCGGAATTTCATCGCTGTTTTTTGCAGGATTTTCACATGCTCAGGACAACAACATTCAGGAGTTTATGAAATACGAAGTAATTAACGGACAGTTTGTAAAAGAAGATATTCCAGTAGATCCCGAGGCGTATCTCTGGAAAACTGTTAGAGGAAAAAAAGTTTTTCTATACCCCCAGATATCAGTAAGGCTCAACGACAAAAAGGCAAACAGCCTGATACCAAGAAAAAAGTTAGTTCAAGCGATGGTAAAGGTAGCCTATAACAAAAAATCAATCGCTGTTTATGTAAGATGGAAAGACGATACACCATCTATCCAGACGGTTTACGATACAAATAAGTTCGCAGATGGAGTCAGCATAGAGTTTCCAAACAAGTTTGGAAAAGGTATAACGCTTCCTTATGTTGGAATGGGAGATGAAAACCATCCAGTGACGGTATATCTTCAAAAAAAGGTTGAGGGAAGAGATTATCAGAAAGTTTTTATCTCAGAAGGTTTTGGCTCTCTCACAGAAATAAATGAACCAGCCCAGATTGAAATGAAGTACAGCAAAAAAACTGGTGAATGGACAGCAGTATTCAAAAGACCTTTAAGTACAGAAAACTCAAACCTGAAATCAGGACTTGTACCTGTAGCTTTTGCTATCTGGGATGGAAACAAACTTGAAAGGGATGGAAATAAATCATTATCAAGATGGAAATTTATAAAACTTAGTAAATTTAGGCTTGATCAGGATTACCTGAAATATGTTTCCTGGG
>JALTAS010000170.1 GCA_027058925.1 Persephonella sp. | reverse complement strand
ACATTAATATCTGCGTATAAAGAAGGAAGAAAGGCCATCGGAACAGAAATTGATGAAAAATTTGTAAATCTTGCAATTAAAAGAATAAATTCATCTTTATTTCTACAACAAAATCTAATTTAACCAAGAGTTGTATCAAGATAAAGCATCAATAGAAGGCCAACAAGAAATCCTGCGGTTACGATGGTTTCATGTTTGTTTCTGTAAACCTGAGGAAAAACTTCCTTTACAGTCACATATATCATGGCTCCGCCTGCAACAGAAAGTCCAAAAGGAAGGAGAAAACTGAAAATACTGAATGTAAAACCACCAAGTATAGTAAAAACAAACTCTGAAAACCCGCTCAAAACACCTATAAAAACAGGTATCCATAATCTTTCTGTAAGCATTATGAGAGGAAGGGAAACTGCCAGACCTTCAGGAATATCCTGAATTCCTATCGCTATTGCTGTAGCCCAACCTTTGTCTGTGTCGCTTACCATTGAAACGCCAACAGCCATCCCTTCAGGTATGTTGTGTATTATGATGGCAGATACTATAAGAAATATCCCCTTAAGCCTTTCTTTTTCTATCTTTCCCCTGTTAAACTTTACTATGTAATCCTCATGGGGCGTTATCAACTCTATAAGATATATAACAAAAAATCCCGATACTATTCCAAGCAGAGTAATGCCAGAACCCCCTATATCAATAGAAGGAAGTATTAAAGAGGTGAATGACGCAACAAGCATCACACCTCCGCTGAAAGCCATAGAAAAATCAAGCCCCCAATCAGGCAGCCTTTTAAAAAAAACAGCAAGAACAGATCCAAACGCTGTTGCAAGCATCACAAACATACCGGCAAGAACAAGCTCTTTCATCTCATCCATCAAACAAGGGAGTAAAATTCATTTTTGTGTGGATCGTAATACTCAATCTCTCCCTGTTCTATAATGTAATACCATCCGTGTAGCCTGAGGCTACCATTTTCAACCTTTCTTTTTACGCCTGGATATGTTAGAAGATTTTCAAGCTGTTTTATTATATTAAGCCTTTCTGTAAGCTGAAAAAGTTTCCTTCCCTTTTCAGGTATTGATGAAAGAGCCACTTTTTTGACGTCTGCAGCTAATTCAAGCCATTTTTTAACGTGGATTACCTCATCATTATCAGGAAGATCTTTATAAAGTGATTCACACGCTCCGCAGTGAGAATGACCACATACTATTATATCTGGAACATTCAAAACAGAAACAGCATACTCTACAGCCGCAGCAACACCGTGAAAATCATTATCAGGTTTGAAAGGGGGAACCATATTCCCCACATTTCTGACAATAAAGAGATCACCTATATCAGCTCCTGTTATCTCGTCAGGATGTATTCTTGAGTCAGAACAGGTTATAAAGAGAGCCTTGGGGCTCTGCCCCTTTTCAACAAGCTCCCTGAATTTCTGCTCGTACTCTTTGAACTTCAGCTTTTTGAATTTTTCAACACCTTTTAAAAAAGGTATTTTTTCTCCCATCATTAACCTTCCACATTAAACTCCCTTAAAGCCTCGTTGAGGGAAACCTTTTTATCTGTAGATTCTTTTCTTTTGCCTATTATCAGTGCAACAGGAACACCGTACTCGCCTGCAGGAAATTTTTTATTCATCACTCCCGGAATAACAACACTTCTTGCAGGAACCCTTCCCCTGTATTCAACAGGTTCCTCTCCTGAAACATCTATTATTCTCGTTGATCCTGTTATAACAACACCTGCTCCTAAAACTGCCTCTTCCTCTATCACGGCACCCTCAACGATAATACATCTTGAACCTATAAAACAGTTATCCTCTACGATGACAGGTCTGGCATTTGGAGGTTCTAAAACACCGCCTATTCCAACACCTCCAGAAAGATGAACATTTTTCCCTATCTGGGCACATGATCCAACTGTTGCCCATGTGTCAACAAGCGTTCCAGAACCAACATAAGCTCCGATGTTTACATAGGAAGGCATTAATATAGCTCCTGCTTCTATAAATGAGCCGTATCTTGCTGTTGCTGGAGGAACTACTCTGACCCCTGCCTCTTTCCAGTTTTTTTTGAGTGGTATTTTGTCGTAATACTCAAAAGGTCCTGCTTCCATAACTTCCATATCCTGTATAGGAAAGAACAGAAGTATAGCCTGTTTTACCCATTCATTCACTACCCATTCACCATTTTCTTTATGGGCAACCCTGATCTTCCCTTTATCAAGAAGATCTATCGTTTCCCTTACAGCATCTTGATACTTTTTTTCTTTAAGAAGATCCCTCTCGTTCCAAGCCTGTGTAATAAGCTTTTTAAGCTCTTCCATACTAACCTCCATTTTTATT
>JALTAS010000169.1 GCA_027058925.1 Persephonella sp. | reverse complement strand
AAGGGCGGTTTCAGGAGAATCCAGTGATAAGGCCTGACTGTAGAAATATTTCAAAAATTCCGGATTTGAGAACTTTTTTATACTTTCTTTTATAAAAACCTTCATCTTTTTTATAAGATTTTTTCTTCTTTTTGATCCTTCAGGGTATGAAAAAGCCTCCTTATGCATAAGCTCATACTTTAACAGGAGGAGAGGCTCTTCCTCACCGTAGAACCTGTTGTATTCATCAAGTTTTTCCCTTGCTTTTTCAAGCTTTCCTGTTTTGATGTAGTTGTATATAAGGAGTATTTTGATATCTTTATACTTTGGAAATTCACGGTTCATCTCTTCAAGGAATTTTATACTCAAAAACAGGTTCTCCCTCTCAAGCTGTCTGTAAAACTTTAGCTGTGAATACTTAAGAAGTTTATCTTCAGGAAACAGCATGTACAGAATCAGGATAACAGTAACAATAAAACCAAAAATCTCAAACGGTGTTACCAGGCTTATTTTTCTGTTGTTATCTGCATTTCCATTCAATTTTTATATCTCCGGGATTTTTATAAATTACTGTGTGAAATCTTCCTTTTTTTCTCACATTTTCAAAATTTTCAGTTGAAAAAGTACAGTTTTCAGGTAGATAAAGGTTTAAAACAGGTTTTACATAGCTTTTTAAAATCATTTTTTTATCTTCATACCGTTTAAAAATACCGTTAAAATCAACAATGTGGGGAGATTTTTTCTCTTTTTCTGTTAAAACAAGATAGTAATCACCAGAATTATCAAGATGGATGTATATTCTGCCTTTTTCCTTTTTGTATCCTATTATCCCTTTGCTTTTTTCAAGATCAGGATAGAGGCTGTTTATCCTCAAAGTTCTCAGTTTTCCGCCTGATCTGATTATGTAGCCTTTCCCATCATAAGCAAATGCCATTTTTCTAAAATCAAGAACTTTTTTGATCCATTGTGAACTGAAAATGGGGGTTGTTTTCTGGGATAAAGCCCACTTGTAAACCTTTTTTAATGCATTCAGTGAAGAAAGTTTAGATCCTGAGTAAAAATGGTAGTAGATGTTTATCGGTTTTAATCTTCTGGGATTTTCTGTAAGTTTAAATGTTTGCAATACTTTTATGTATCCATAAAATGGTCCCGTCCAGTCATTTGTAAAAATGTTCTCATTTTGAATGGCAGCGTAAACCTGAAAATAACTATTTCTGTCAACACCCATAGGGGATACATGAGATAAATATGGATTAAGGTCTGTTGCTGTTGTATCCCCTCCATTAATATTCAGTAAACCTAAATCATACGTCATCTTAACAGCCTGCCACGGAGGTAAGCAGTCTCCTGACCACTGGAACACCTTAACTTTTTTCCCTTCAGGCATAAGCCTGCTGTTTATATAATCAACAGAGCCCTTAATCTCCCTTTCAATGGAAAATCTGTAATTTTTGATAGGAAGGTTATAACCTTTTTTATTTTCCCCTTTAAAGAGTTTCTTCCATTTCAAAGGGTGGGAGAATGTGTGGCTTCCTGCTTCAACATTTTCAAGACTGAATATAGATCTTGCTATACTTTCAAGCCTTTCTGATATATTTGGGTAGAGTCCCCACGGTGCTATCTCACCTTCTATAACAGATACTGTGTGGGGTATCTTAAAAACCTTTATTATCTGATCTCTTATCACCTCAGATGCAAACTTATCTCTGTCCCATTCAGCTTTCCCCATAAAAGAATCTCCATCAATATGGACAAAAAGTGTTCTGTTCCCATTTTCTGTTGTTATGTCTGGCGCAGGTATATCAGGAAGCCTTAATGCCGTCTTGAAAAGCCTGAAAGGGTCTGCAGCCCATAAATCATCTATATCCTGTCTCAAAACTGTCCCATCAACAAGGTAGCCTCCCCATTCCGTGATGGCAGCAGGAACTGAGATCTGACCTTTTTCATTTTTTACCTTCAAAAGAGGTTTACCTTTTGCAGGTTTTAAAATTACAGATCCTAACTGGATAACAGGATCAGCCTCAAAACCAAAGATATCAGATCTGTAGATTATATCAGCAGGTTTTACTGAGTTTGATCTGTTTTTTTCAGTTTTTATTCCCAGACTTTCAAGCAGATGTTTTTCCTTTGGAAAGCCAAAACTCTCAAGAAATAAAATCCTGTTTCCTTCTTTTATTTTACTAATTATCCAGCTGTAAAACTTTTGATAATTTGAAACAACATCCCTTTGAACCCAGACGATTATTCCAGCGTATCTGTCAACTGTGTATCCTTCCGGAAGATCTGAAACATCCTTTAAAACAGGAACAAAACCTAAATACTCAACAATTAAAGAGGCAAGTCTGTGAACATTGCAGTACACAACATCTTCACAAACAAAACTGTCATAAACAAGCAGTATCTTTCTTGGAACAAACTGAAATGTTGATGTTCCAAAACTGCTTACCTCTTTATCTGTAATCCATGGGATAAAACCTAAGGACTGGATTTTTTTTGAAAGCTGGAGCGCTTTTTTTCTTTCTTTTGGTGGAAGGTAGTCTATAACTATAACAGGAATGCCGTATTTTTTTATTTTTTTAAGCTTTTGAATAAGGTATTCCCTCTCTTTTTTATCTATCTTTATATACCGCCCTTTATTCTCAACATTAATTCCCCTAAAAAGAGACTCAACAGCAAAGCCATCAATCTTATCTTTTATCTGATCAACAATCTCAAAGCCTCTGTTTATTATTATCTTTTTTTCAGGAAACTTTTGTTTTAAACCTTTTATAAATGTGACCAGAGCTTCTTCATAACTTTTCCAATCTTTTTTGTTTAAAACAAGCTTGTAAGAGTCCAATGTATCAAGGAAAAAGCCGTCAAACCTTTTCATTTTACTGAAAACTTTTTTCAGGAGAAAATCCCTGTATTCCTTGTTCCTTATGTCTAAGATGTCTGTTTTCCAGAATCTGTTTTTCCCTAATTTCCAGCTGTCTTTCAGATCTTTGTAGTAATCCCTGTATTTTTCCCCTTCTTCCAGACTGACATAACCAAAAACCTTTGCATTTTTTTTATCAAAATAAGGGGTATCCCTGTCCAAAACCACCCAGTCACAAAGATAAAAGATCTCTTCAGGTGGATTGTGATGGTAGTATATACATACAGATTTTGGCATCTCTTTTCCTACTGAAAAACCAAAAACCATAAGTATCAGCAAAAATATCTTACTGAAGCATGAATGTCTCATAATTTAGCCTCTCAAAATCTTTTCTCAGCATCAAAAGAGCGGCAACACACACAATCAACAATGAAACAGCAAACCCATACCCATAAAACAAAATTCCCATGTTTATAGAAAGGTAAGAAAGTGATCCGTTAAGAATAACAAACAGAAAAGAAAGCAAAAGGGCATTCTTCCTTTTATCAAGATAGAAAGTTACAGCAAGAATTGACATGAAAAAAAGCTGAAGCCCTGTACCTACAAGGTCAATACGGAAAAGGGGTATATAAAATGTTGGAAATTTAAAAATAGAAAATATCAGCTCGCTTGCCAGAAAAACAACAAGAATAACTATACTCTGTATTCTGAAAACCTCAAATAAGGAAACCCTTGCTGTCTCCACCATATCGGAATGTTTCTTCATTATTGATTCAAGGGTGGCACCCTCTCTTACAGCTTTATAATAACTGTCGTACTTTTCCGAGAATTCTGTTTCAAGCCTCAGGAGGAAAACAGCCATTCCAGGAACTATTGCAAGATAAGCAAGAAAAATAGGAAGATCATAAAGAATTGAATTCCTTAAAACTGAAAAAACATTCTCACCTGTTGATGGGTGAAACCAGAACATAAACTTATCTATCCATATGCCAAGGTTGTAAAAAAATCCTGTAAGAATGAGAGAAAAGTAAACCCTTCTTTTACCAAGAAAATCAAACGAAACGAACCTGTTTGATGGGAAACTGTAAAGTATAAGTCCAAGAAGCTGGAAAAAAAGAAGTATCTGTCCCCCAAAGAAGGAAAGTAAAAGTCCTCCAAGACCTGTTCCCATTCTGCTTAAAACAACAACCGAAACAATTGTAAAAAGATATGAAGACAAAAAGGCAAAAACTATAAACCTGTAATGCTTCAGGCTGGTGAGAACCACATTCAGTATCCATATTCCTGAAAGAACAAGGAAAGTAAACACAAATATTATCGTGTAAAAACTTCCGGCTTCTTTGAATAAAACAAAGGCAGGCATTATTACAAAAAAACCTAAAATTACCGTAATCATAAGCATCCCTATTATATTTGGAAGAACATCTGAATAGCTTTTCTCAAAAAGCCTGTCAGATACATATCTTGAAAAATAAAGCTGGAAAAAACCTGTATAAATAAGAGAAAGTGCAAGGAGATAAGTAACACTTACCTGAAAGGCTATAACATCATTTTTGTTCTCAACGTAAGGATAACTGACATACCCAGATACTATTATGCTTATAATAGAAATTATCCAGGGTCCTGAACTTATGACAGCAGAATATCCGTAAGCTTTCAAAATGGAGAGAAGATCCTCTTTTTTTATTATCTTTCTGAGTTCAAAACCAATTCCTGCCAACTTCCAATGGCCTCCTGATAAATATTCTTGTAGTTTTCAAGAAACCTCTCCAGAGAGTAATATTTTCTTACCCTTCTGAGAGCATTCTCCTGACACATCTTCCATTTATTTTCATCTTTAAAAAGAGAGATGTAGGCTGATGCAAGCTCTGAAGGATTCGCTATAGGGACAACCTCCCCGGCTTTTCCTATTTTTATGTCCTCTTCATCAATTCCTCCGTATATCAGCTGTCTGCAGGATCCCACATCAGTTGTAACAGCCGGAACCCCAGCAGCAAAGCCTTCTATAACAACAAGGGGCATTCCTTCGCTGATTGATGTAAGGGTAAGAACCCCGGTTTTAGGTAGTATCTCGCGGATATTCTGAAACCCCAGAAATTTTATATTTTTCTGAAGGCCAAGGGTTTCAACAAGAAAATGGCATTCTTTTGCATAATCAGGATCCTCATCCTCAGGACCTACAATCCAGCCTTCTATCTCAGGTATGTGATTTGCAACAATCCTGATAGCCTTTATAAATGTTTTAATATCTTTTATTGGAACAACCCTTCCTATCAGTGATATTACCTTTGGTATCTCTTCAGATCTTCTTTTCAGAAGATCTCCCAATGAGTTAACATCAACACCATTAGGTACAACAGCAGTTTTTTCAACAGGAGCACCATAAGATATCTGTATCTGCCTTGCCTTCTCAAAAAGAGATATTATCTTTGAAGATGCTGAATATGCAAATCTACCTAACCCTTCAAAAAATTTAACCCACATGAACTTTAGATAATCAATCTCTCCAGGTTCTCTTTGCAGTAAAGTCCTTTTATCCTCAATCCAGTCAGCATTGAGAAGATCTATCTTCCTCTCCCTTGTATAAATACCATGTTCTGTCAAAATAAAAGGCTTTCCAGTATCAAAACTTAAAAGAGCCCCTAAAAAACCCGCATAACCTGTGGATGGTGAGTGGATTATACGGTAGTTTTTTATTTTTGCAGCAAGTCTTGAAACAACCCATATAGGTATATGTATATTTCTTACAGTCCAGAAATAATCAATAAATGAGTGATCTGGACAGTTTTGATCATAATTTTTAGTAATATACTCCCACGATAGATAACTGTACAGAAAAATATCTTCCGTTATCTGCTTGTTATAAAAATCAAGTTTTTTTATGTATTCAGGAAGATGATCTTCTTTTGAAGAAAACCAGTTGCGGAGTCTCTCAATGTAAGCAAATTTGTTTATGTCCGCCTCTACCTCTTTTACAGGGGGTTTTTCAAGTTCAGAAAAGAGGAAATGAACCTCAAGATGAACAAGGTTATCAGGTAGATCATACTTTATTTTTCCGTAATCCTCAGGTCTTGATCCTAAAAAAACAACACCAAACTTAAAATCAGGAAGACCTGTTATAAGCTGATAAATCCATGTGGACACTCCACCTTTAACATAAGGGAATGTACCCTCTGCTAAGAGCAGAATATCAATATCTTCAGATCTCCTCACATAAAAACCCATTATTCTTCCTCCCATAAAACAGCAACAGGATAGAAAAATGGGTCATACTTAAGATATCTGTATTTTTTCATAATCTCTTTAATCTTTGAGTACTTTTCCATTCTGAAATAAAGTTCTGCAAGATAAGGAGCAACCTTAAACTGGGGAATTCCGGAGTTCAATGCCTTCTGGAGATGCTGTGCAGAAGCATCAAGCTCACCTTTCTGTAGGAATATCCTCCCAAGCAGAAGATCAAGATAAGGATCATCTCCCACCAGATCTATTGAAAGCTTTGCATACTTTTCTGCTTCTGTAAGATAAAAGTCTGATATCTCCGGATCTGCAATACCTGTATATACATTTTCCCAGTATAATCCTGCAAGTTTTGAGTATATCTTACCTATTTCCTTTTTGTTTTTGGTATATTTAAGTCTGTTTAGATTTTTATGTATCTCCTCACTTATTCTTTTTTCCACCCTATCTAAAACACTGAAAGAAAGGAGCCTTATTTCGTCATCCGGATCCTGTAACCCTGTTTTTATAAGCCTAACGCTCTCTGGGGATCTCATTTCTGTAAGAAAAAGAAATGCTTTCAGTCTCAGCTCAGACGGAACTTCTTTTTTTTGAACGAACTCTCTAACTGAAGACTCCCCAAATCTTCTTCTGTTTATTCTGAACTTTTCATCAAAAAGTTCAAAAAATGGGATTGATTCAAGGGCAACGAGAGGAAGCCTTTTTTGTTTTCTCAAAACGAAAACAAAGATAAAAAAGGCAAGATAATTCATAACAGGAGTTATGAAAAGCAGAACATTAAGAGCTATGATACTCATTGGAAAAGGAATTTTGTACCTTTTTGGAATAAACGCCCATATTACGATACTGAGAATTAATGTTGCAATCCCATGAAGAAGAAAAAAAGCGAAAATACTTCCATAAAAATCTGAAAATATAGAAAAAAAAGCACCGATCTCAAACAGTACAGAAAGACCTGTCAGTTTAATATCCATCAGACCTCCTTAATCTTCTGGAGCGTCTCTTCAAGATCAAACTTCCCTACAGGAATTATCACATGCCTCATCTTTTTCCCTATATCTTCTCCTAAATTCTCTTTAAGCAAAAACTTTATACGGTTTATAAACTCAACACTGTTCACATCCCCTGTAAAGGGGAGAACAACAGGTAGTTTTTCTTTATCCCCAAATGAGCATCTTGCTGACAGATCAAGTCCTCTTAAATTTCTTTCTATCTGTTCGAATGCAGATTCAACAAAGTCTTCCTTATTTAGGTAAAAAACAACAATAACGCTTTGTATCCCATACTTTTTGTTCAGCTTTATCAATCTATCAAGCTCTTTTATAAAATAAGCTGGTATCTGTGGATACTTTTTTATGAGAGAGCCTGTGCTTTTAGAAAGAAAGATTTCATCAAAAAGATATGTGAGAAAAACGCTTATTGATAAAAGATTATCCCTGTTTAGAGAAAGAAAAGGCATCTGTGTTATCAACATAATTCCGTTAATATTCCCATCTATATCAGTAACTGGAAGAACAGATAGATATTTTGATCTGTTAGAATCGCTGAGCTGACTTACAGAAAGATAAACAGATGTCTTATCTTCAAAGGCCTTTTCAACAAGAGGATCATCCATATCAAGTTCAGCACCTTCCCCTACTGTTGCAACCTCAACAAATTTATCTCCCTCTTTTATATAAAGAGAACCGCTATCCACATTTGTAAATCTTGAAATGAGCATTAAAAAATTTTTGAACATATCCGGATCTTTATTTATTATCATCTGTCTTATATCTTTTAAAACAGATCGGATACTCAACGGCTTCAGAACATAATTTTTTTCAATCTGATCATGGGAGATCTTAAGCATAAAAAAGTTTCTCCCTAAGTTTTCTATCTTCTCTTTTAAAAAACTGTTTTCTTCCCCATACCTGTTTAATTTTCTCTGCCAGTAGTAATGAAACTCTCCCAAAACAAATGTAAGCAACGCATACCAGAAAAAAGTACCGTAAGGAAAATCCCTGTAAAAAAAATTAAGAAACAAACCAAAAACAAGCATAGATACAATACCGGCAACAAGACCGTAATAAAGTGTGAGAAGAGCTATAATAAACGCATAAGGCAGTATATGTTTCTGCGTTATTAAAAATAAAGGATCTTGTGTATTCCATATATACCCAAGCAGGATAAATCCTGCTGAAAGGAGAAAGCTCTCTAAAATGATCCTCAGGTATTTTTTATCCATTATTTATTTTTATTGACCTTTTCCAGAATGTCGTTTATCAGATCTTGTGCAACAACACCTAAGGATTGATGACCCCACCCGCTTTTAGATCCTGTTGCGACCCACACAATTTTTCCGGTTTCAAGATCAATTATCCTCATACTGAGGCTGACTGCAGGTTCTCCATCTATACCTGTTTTATACCTCCACTCATTAACATCTCCAACAACAGCATACCTGATACCTTTATTTTTACTTTCCTGTAAAAGACTTTTTATCTCCCTATCTGTGAGATCTCTTTCCGGAATATCTGTAAAAACATCTCTGATGTTATATCCTCTTGATCCTAAAATACCTTTAACTATACTTGAGGCTCTAAGTCCTGCAAGGGGGGTTTCTGTGTTGTTTTTAAAAGGGATGACAACAAATGAATTTTCTTTTTTAATATTTGAATGCTGTACATTGTAAACTGAAGAACAGCTAAAAATAAAAACTGAAATAAACAAAAAGATAAATTTTCTCAATTTTTCCCTCTCAATAATTAAGTTTTATGTTAATAATTAGTTGCTAATATAACATGAAAAGATGAATTTTGCGTGAATTTTCAATAAATGCAGATATCTACTGAGTTTGGTTCAACTATCAAGGTTTTTTCCTGAAGTTTTTTTGATTTTACAGTCTCTTTAAAATGCTTTAAAGGAGCTTCAACCTTCACAAACTTTGGTATTGTATGAAATGTCCCGTAATGGATAGGAACAACAAAGTCTGCATTCAGATCAACAAAAGCCTGAACAGCCTCCCATGGGTTCATATGAACTTTGTGCAGAAGAAGTGTTGGCTCATACCCACCTATTGGAAGAAAAGCTGTATGTATCTTGAAAATCTCACCATACTTTTTAAATCCATCAAAATATGCTGTGTCCCCTGCAAAGTAGTATGTTCTG
>JALTAS010000168.1 GCA_027058925.1 Persephonella sp. | reverse complement strand
ATTAATAACACTTGAAAAATTTTAAAGTTCATTTAATTTTAACAGATCTCAAAAAATTTTAAACCGTTACTAATAAATAGGAGAAATTCACTTAGATTAATGCGGAGGTGATATGAAATGAGAAGATGGTTGAAGCTTGGACTGTCTGTTTTGGTGGCGATGTTGTTGATTGAGAGTGTGTTTGCTGACCCTATGGTAAACGGAAGCAAGACTAACGAAATAAAAAAGCTAGACAAAAACAGAGAAACAACACCAAAGATCTTTAAGGATAAAGAGAGTATTAATAGGCTTGCAGCAATTTTAGCAAAGGAAACGCTAACAGAAAGAGACTACATGGAGATAAGAGCCATATTAGAGAAAATGGGGAACATATCCATAGACGACCAAGCTTGGATCCATTTAAAAGACTATATAGACAGCGAAAGAGCCAAAAAGAAGTGGCTGATAGAGAAGAGCAAGAGAGAAAGAAAACATAAAAAAGATGCCTCAACAACTTCAGTTAGAGCTGGTATATTGAGCATCAATCCACAAAACCATATTCCAATTCTCGTCCAGCAGTATCCGGACCTGTTTGGAGACTTTTTGTATGAAGGACAAAACTATGCCGAGGAGGTATTCTACATTTCTAACGGGTTGAAGACCGTTGATGGTGTTCGAGTATATGAGTTTGAGTATACAATAGTTTACGAAGATGAAGATGCACCTTGGCCTTGGGATAATATATATGATGCCATTAGATATGCTAACTGGGGGCGGTGGGAAGATATAGAAACCTACTACCTCTACGTTTATCAGAATGGAACGCCGTGGAAGTTTTATTTCTACTATGGAGAGCCGGTAAACAACGGAATTTACAGTGGTAGTGCAACCTACTACACTATACCTGGGCCACATATAATTGCTTATGTACCTTGGTCTTCATTTTCGAGAAATGGAAATAGACCCTATATCTACGTAAATACTTGGAATCACGCTTTAGGAGAGAATGACAACAATCCAAATATGTCTAATTGGGTATCTGCTTATGTAGTAACTCAAGGAAGCCGAGTTGATGCTGAAAGGAAATATGTCGATGACTGTTCGCTAAGTCCATTTTGTTGAGTGATAAATAATCTTTTTTAAATTTTTATTTAAGAAGTGTGTATTATGATTATGGACATTAAGAAAATCTTCTCAAGCTTGTTGGCTGGATACCTCGGAGTATTAATTTGCTGGCTGATCTTCGGCACCACAGGGTATTTTATAAATTCGTTGTTCTCACATACATTAGCTATAGTTTTAAATTATTTTATTACAGTATTTGTCATGCTAATGTATTTTAAATTGTTCGTCAGGAATTTGACACTTGCTGGAATTTTAGCCATATCTGTTTTGCTGCTTACTTTTGTTATACCCTACTTAGCTGTGAAATTTATGAGCATGCTAAACATAAGTGTTGACCGAACTTACTATGGCATAGTCCTTAGCACAGTAGTAATGGGTTTTATATGGGGCATAATACTGCTTAAGGCAGAAAAAGAGGTTCCATGAGTTGATAGGTCTGTCTTTACAGACCCTTTGCAATTTCTTACACAAAAGGATAAGCTATAAATGACACTGTATCAGTTTATTTCAAGCATGAAAATAAAACAAACACAATCCGGCGGTCGAATAGAAATTACATCTCGTGCATACTTAAAACTTCCGCTGGCAAGCATTCTGACAGGTTTCTTCTCTACGCAGATTGCTTAGCCACCATGAAGCGCCGATGCTTCGTGCTTTAAATTCGAAGTATCACACATTCACAATGCTTAAAATTTTTTTGCAGAACTTATAAAAATGAGAATTCCAAAAAAATATATAATTTTCCTATCTTATCCTCTCCTTTTTACTGATGCAGTTATTTACTCCCTTTTAAAAGTAAATATTGTAAAATTTTTGGATATAATTGAAGAATCCCTTGCACAAAAATATCGTTTAGAACACCCTCTGCTTACTTTATTCACTTTAATAATAATTAATACGCTTGCCTATGAAGTTTGGAGATTTTTAGCTGTATACTTTCTTTTAAGGAAAAAAGCTCCAGCTTAGCTGAAGCTCTGCACATAAAAATCTTAAACTTCGACAACTTATAAGAAATCAACTCTTTTAAAATCATCATCAAAGGTTGCAATCTTTTTTATTCCATTCTCAATACAATTTGCAGCAATTAAGGCATCGTTTGGTAAAAGACAATATTTACCAATAATATCAGCAGCTATTTCTACAGTTTTCCTTGTAATTGGAAGTACTTCAAAAATTGGAAGAAGTTTAATTATTTCTGAAAACATATCCTTTGCAATGACGTGAGATTTCTTCTTAATAGTGTTAGC
>JALTAS010000167.1 GCA_027058925.1 Persephonella sp. | reverse complement strand
GATACAATCAGTATCCCTTCCCATAATAAAAGTGTTGATGCAAAACTTTTCAGTTTATCCTCCTTGTATTTTCTGTCGTATGTTATGTATTTGCCGTTTGCCATTCCAATAAACTCATATTTTCCGGGATTTGGAAATTTGTCAAATATCTTTATGTGTTCTGGTAATCTTAAACCGGGATTGTATTTGTAAACCTCAAGGTATAATCTCGTTTCTTTTGTGATCTGGTTTTCAAGATTGTATTTAAAAAACAATATGCTCACAAGGTTGATAGCCGACAAGCCAAGTGTAAGAACAAAGGTGAAAGTTATCAAAACCTTGTTTTCAAAAGAAAAAAACCTTTTTTTTATTCTAATTTGTATCCCCTCCCTTTGTATGTTTTAATGGCATCTTTAGGAAGAATTTTTCTGAGCTCTTTTATGTATGTTCTTACTATCTCATCTCCAACCGGTTTGTCTCCCCACACATGGTTCAGGATCCTTTCTGTTTCAACAACAGATCCTCTATTTCTTATTAGATAGTATAGCAGTTCCCATGCTGTTTTTGATAGTTTTATCTCTTTTCCTTTTTTTGTAAGTGTTTTGCTTGACAGATTTATCTCGACATCACCTATTTTCAGTGTTTCATCTATATGCTTTCTTTTTGTTAGGGCGTTTATTCTTAGAAGAAGCTCTTTTGGGTTAAAAGGCTTTGTTAGATAATCATCTGCACCAAGATTAAAACATACCTCTTTGTCTTTTATATTTGATTTTGCAGTAAGGATAAGGACAGGGGTGTTTATTCTTTTGCTTCTGAGCTCCCTTAGGATATCTTCTCCTTTCCTGTATCTTAACATAAGATCAAGGATTATCACATCATACTGGTCAAAATTATAAATGTATTCAATCTCCCTATCGTCCTGTATCCAGTGAACCTCTATACCGTTATCTTTCAGGTATTCTTCAAGGCTTTCTCCTAAGATCGGATCATCCTCAATCATTAAGACTCTCATCTTGTCCCCGTTTATAATTTTATTAAAATTATCGGACAAGGGGTAAAAATATGAAAGTGGTAGCTGTTTTGCTGGCTGCAGGGTCAGGGAAAAGGTTCGGTGAGAAAAAGCAGTTTGTAAAGCTAAAAGGAGAGCCTCTCTTCCAGTATTCAATCAATACAGTAAACAAAATAGACCTGATAACGGATCTAATTCTGGTTTTACCTGAGGAGGATATAGACAGGGTAAAGGTCTTTTCATTTAAAAATGTTATTAAGGTTGCCGGTGGAAGGGAAAGGCAGGAATCTGTATTTAATGCTCTGAAAAAAATAGAAGATGCAGACATTGTTGTTATTCACGATACGGCAAGACCTTTCGCAACGGAGAAGATGTTTTTAGATGGTATAAAAAATGTTAAGGAAGGATGGGACGGCAGTATCACTGCTTTAAAATCAAGGGATACAATAAAGGAAATAAAAGGAAATAAGGTGATTAGAACCCTAAATAGAGAGAACCTTTACATTGTTCAGACCCCACAGACTTTCATTTTTTCAAAACTTTTTGATGCCCATAAAAAAGCAATAGAAAAAGGCATTTTTGGGACAGATGACTCTTTTCTAATGGAGATAGAAGGATACAGGATAACAATAAATGAAGGCTCTATCCTGAATTTTAAAATAACAACAAAAGATGACATTACACTGGCTAACTGTTTGTTAAGATCAAAAACTGCTTTATAAATCATAAAAAAGTAATAAATTTATAATTAAAACAGGTGGAGGGGTGTTATGGCAGAAAATAACGATACAAAAATTGATATGGAACTTTATTACAAAAGGTTTATTTCTTTGTTTGAGGAGGTAAAAAAGGATTATCCTAAGTTCGTTGAGTCTTTTATGGGATTTTTTAAAGCAACAGAGGGACCAGGGGCTTTAGACAAAAAGACAAAAGAGCTGATCTCAGTAGCCCTTTCTGTAAAATCCCAGTGTCCATACTGTATATCATTCCATGTAAAAAACGCCATAGCAGAAGGGGCAACTCGGGCTGAGATTGTTGAGTCTGCTATGGTTGCAACTCTTATGGGAGGTGGTCCCTGCGTTGCTTATATGAAATATGTTTTTGATGCGTGTGATCAGTTTGGTGCAAAATAATTACATAATAGGGTTTTCTTTGTTTATGTAATCTTCAAGATGTGCTGTGGAGTTAAGGAGTTTTATAGATACTTCAGGGTTGGAAACCTGTATTATTGAAATTCCTGTGTTTGAATGTTTTAATGACCACAGGTTTTCCATCCCCATGTTACATGCAACACATAATATCCCCTGAATAGATCCTCCATGTCCAACAACAAGTATGTTTTTTTCTTCAAGCTTTAAAATGTCCTGATAAAAAGATCTTATCCTTTTTTCAAAATCATTTATATCTTCCTGAGATGGGAGAGGACAGGCTACAGGGTTTTGTAGCCATCTGTGGAAAGTTTCGTAATCTGTTTTAAAAATCTGCTCGTAGCTTCTGCCTTCCCACTGTCCGAAGCTCATCTCCCTTATCCTGCTGTCTTTTTCTACTGGAAGATCCAGAACATCCCCGATTATAACAGCTGTTCTGTAAGCTCTTCTAAGGTCAGAGCTGATTATCTTCTGGATACTGAACCGCTTTAGATATTCAGCTGTAAGCCTTGCCTGAACAATTCCTGCAGGGGTAAGATCTGTGTCAATATGTCCCTGTACTATCCTTTTTGCGTTGTATTCACTTTCTCCGTGCCTTACCAGTACTATATTTTTCATTCTATCCTTATCATCACAGGTATTTCTTTACAGTCGTTAAATTTTACGCAGTGTATGCATTCTGTCCATACCTTTTGTGGAAACTCTGATTTATCCACAATCTCAAATCCAAGCTTTTGAAAAAATTCAGGGAGGTATGTGAGGGCAAAAACTTTTTTAACTCCAAGCTGTTTTGCTTCTTCTAAGCAGTGCTCCACTATCTTTTTTCCTATTCCTTTGTGTTGGTGCTGGGGCAGAACAGCAAGGGATTTTATCTCTGCAAGATCTTCCCAGAAGACATGGAGAGAACCTATCCCAACGATCTCCCCATTTTCTTCATAAACAAAAAAATCCCTTATGTTTTCGTATATGTTGTTCAGGCTTCTGGGCAGTAGAACACCCTGAATTGCAAAGATCTGGAGTATATTAAAAATTTTTTCTCCATCTTTTACAGTCGCTTTTCTTATCAATTAGACTTCCTTCTGGATTTTTTCTGTTTTAATCTTTTTTCAAAGTCTTTTATGGCTATCTTGAAAACATCATCTATGTGGTCAACAAATATAAGGTTTATATCTTTTCTCGCGAAAGGTGGAAGATCTTCCATAACCTCATCTTTGTTGTCTTTGGGAAGTATTACATCTTTTATACCTGCCCTTTTTGCTGCCAGTATCTTTTCTTTTAGTCCGCCTACAGGAAGCACTTTTCCTCTCAATGTTATCTCACCTGTCATAGCAACATCAGCTCTAACAGGAAGCTGTGTAAACAGCGAGCATATTGCTGTTGCTATGGATATACCTGCTGATGGACCGTCTTTTGGTATTGCTCCAGCAGGGACATGAACGTGGACATCATATTTCTGGAAATCTTTTGGATCTATTTTATACTCTTCAGCTTTTGATTTTACATAAGAAAGGGCCGTCATTGCAGACTCTTTCATAACTTCACCAAGTGAACCTGTAAGTATAAGCTGTCCTTTTCCGGGCATTCTTGTAGCTTCTATTTTCAGTATCTCTCCTCCAATTTCTGTCCATGCAAGACCTGTAACGACTCCTATCTCGTCCTCTTTTTCCTTTTCAGGCATGTAAAGGGGAGCTCCAAGGAACTTTTTAACAAGTGATTTTGTTATTCTGTATTTTTTCTTTTTTCCGGTAATGGCTATCTCTTTTGCTATCTTTCTTAAAACGGCGTTTATCTGCCTTTCTAAGCTTCTTACACCTGCTTCCCTTGTGTAGTGTCTTATCAAAAATTTCAGACCTGCATCTGTAAATTCTACGTATCTGGGTTTTAGTCCTGTTTCTTTAAGCTGTCTTGGTATAAGATAGTTTTTTGCTATGTGGAGTTTTTCTTCCTCTGAGTATCCGGGAATTCTGATAACTTCCATTCTGTCAAGTAAAGGTCTTGGTATGGTGTCTATTCTGTTTGCTGTGCATATAAATATAACCTCAGAAAGATCAAAAGGAACTCCAAGGTAATGATCCGTAAACTCCCTGTTCTGTTCAGGATCAAGAACCTCAAGAAGTGCTGATGCAGGATCCCCTCTAAAATCTGATGCAAGTTTGTCAACTTCATCAAGCATAAAAACAGGATTTTTTGTTCCTGCCTGTTTTATGCCCTGTATAATCCTTCCAGGAAGTGCTCCAACATATGTTCTTCTGTGTCCTCTTATCTCAGCCTCGTCTCTAACGCCTCCGAGGGACTGCCTTACAAATTTTCTTCCAAGTGCCCTTGCTATTGACTTTCCCAGAGATGTTTTACCAACCCCTGGAGGTCCAACAAAACATAGTATTGGTCCTTTTATACTCTTTTCTTTTTTTAGCTTCTGGACAGCAAGGTACTCAAGTATCCTTTCTTTTACTTTTTCTAAGTCGTAGTGATCCTCATCAAGAACCTTTTTTGCCCTTTTAAGGTCAAGCCTGTCTTTTGTTCTCTTGTTCCACGGAAGTTCAACAAGCCAGTCAAGGTAAGTTCTTATAACACCTGCTTCTGCAGAGTCTGGATGCATTTTTTCAAGTCTTTTCAGCTGTTTTTCTGCTTCTTTCTTTACCTCTTCAGGCATCTGGGCTTCTTCTATCTTTTTCTGATACTGCTCTATCTCTTCCTGTCTTTCATCTTTTTCCCCAAGTTCCTCCTGAATTGCCTTTATCTGCTGTCTTAAGAAGTACTCCCTCTGGTCTTTTTCCATAGATTCCCTTGCTGCTGTTCTTATTTTGTGCTGTATCTCTAAAAGTCCAACCTCTTTGAGAAGTAGATCATGAACTTTTCTGAGTCTTTCTAATGGGTCTGTGATCTCAAGTATTTTCTGTGCTTCCTCTGATTTTATGTCAAGAATTGATGCGACAAGATCAGCAAGTTTTCCAGGTTCTTCAACAGATTTTATTATGTCAAGAAGATCTGGTATTATCTGCTTTCCAAGTCCAACAGCCTTATCAATAAGATCCCTGATTGAGTGTTTCAGAGCTTCAACCTCAATATTTTCCCCGTAGCCTTCTTTTTCTTCAAAAACAGAGATTTTAACTTTGTAAAGATCAGCCTCCTTCCTAAGCTCCTCTATCTTTCCCCTTGAAACACCCTGAACCAGAATTTTTATCCTGTCGTCATCAAGTCTCATCATTCTGAGAATTGTTGCAACTGTTCCTATCTGGTAAAGATCATCTCCCCCTGGTTCTTCTATGTCTTTATCCTTCTGGAGTGATAGAAATATATACCTGTCGTAATTTTCAATAGCCTCTTCTATGGCTTTTATTGAAAAGGATCTTCCAACGAATATCGGAAACACCATGTATGGGAATATAACAAGATCCCTTACTGGAAGAAGTGGAAGTTCTTCCGGTATAGGTATTTCTAACTGTTCGTCCTCAAACGGCTGTAGCATTCTTACCTCCTGATAATTATTGTGGTGGTTGAGTAGTATATCTTTCCTTCAGACTTGGGTATATGTATGGTTAATACGCCGTTTTTTAATGTGGCTGTTGCTTTTGACATATCAACCCCTGTTTTAAAGTAAATCTTCCTGTTGAATTTTCCTGAAAATCTCTCCATCAGCAGATAATTTCCTCCACAGATCGGCCTTTTGATTCCGCTTATCTGTATGTAGTTGTCGTATCCTTTTATTTCAACATCTTCAGGTTCAACCCCCGGCAGATCAACTATTACAGTAAATCTATCAGCCTCCTCAATAATATCTACAGGTGGTTTTATAACATTTAAAGCCGGCATCGGAAGACCTCGGACATTTATTAATTTGATTATACCTTATTATCAGATATAAAATCCTCAAATTCTTTGCCTTTTTTAATGTAATGGAGGATCTTTATCTCTTTTTCAGACAGCTCTGCTTTTTTTAAAAGATCAGGTCTTTTTTTGTATGTGTTTTCTATCTGCTTCCATCTCCTCCACAGCTCAATAAGTTTGTGGTTTCCAGATCTTAAGATCTGTGGAACTTCCATTCCTTTGAAAACGGGAGGCCTTGTATAGTTTGGATATCCCACAAGACCGTCTGAAAAAGAGTCAACCCTGAGGCTGTCTTCATCACCTACAACACCTGGTATGAGCCTTATGACAGCGTCCATTATGACTAACGCAGCAGGTTCTCCGCCGGATAACACAAAATCACCTATAGATACCTCCTGATCAACTATCGCTTTTACCCTTTCATCAACACCTTCATACCTTCCGCATATAATCATGATCTCATCTTTTTCTGAAAGCTCCCAGGCAAATTTCTGATCAAATTTTCTGCCCCATGGTTCTGTGATCAACACATAGGGTTTTTTTTCTTTTGATATTTCCTCGTAGGCTGCAAAGATAGGCTCAGGTTTTAAAAGCATTCCAGGGCCGCCGCCATAAACAACATCATCAACAGTTCTGTGTTTGTCTGCTGTATAGTCTCTGAGATTAACGGTGTTTAAATAGACTAACCCTTTTTTTATTGCCTTTGAGACTATACCTGTATTTGCAAACCCTTCAAAAAATTCAGGAAATATTGTCAGAATGTGGAATTTTTTCATTTTTATCTAAGCTGCTTTTTATTACCGGTGGTTTCCGATAAGCCGGATTCTGTTTGTGCAGCCATTTATCTCAGCTCCCTACCCGCGGAGGTAAGCCTCAAGGCTTTCGGGCGGGCAACCCACTGACCTCCGCCTATTTGGGATTGCTCCGGAAGGGGGTTGCCTAGCCTGATGGCTCACGCCACCAGCTGGTGGGCTCTTACCCCACCGTTTCACCTTTACCTGTCCGGATAAACCTATTCGGTGCACACACCTACTTTAAGGTTTATCGGGACAGGCAGTCTTTTCTCTGTGGCCCTTCCGCAGGGTCACCCCTGCCTGCCTTTCGGCAGCTTCCTGCCCTGTGGAGTCCGGACTTTCCTCCCTAAAAGGGCGGCTGCTTCGGAAACCACCGGCGATGATATTATAATACCTTTGTTAAATTTTGCAATCGGGGATTACAGGGGTATAATTTAAGAAAAAACGGAGGAATCATGTTAAGGTTTATAACTCCTTTGATTTTACTGCTTTTTATTTCATTTATTTCTTACGCTGAGGAAAAGATCGTTTATGTTGATATCCAGAAGGTTGTTACTTCATCAAAAGCGGGTATATCTGCACAGGCCGAGCTTGAGTCTCAGGCAAAAAAGTTCAAAGAAGAGATAGAGAAAAAGCAGAAAGCTGGTGAATCCCAGACACAGATACAGGCTTTTGCAGAGGAAAAGCAGAAAGAGCTTTTGAAAAAAAGACAGGAGATAGCCGAAAAGTTTATGAAAACATTACAGAAAGCTATAACAGAATATTCAAAATCTAAGGGTTATAAGCTTGTTCTGGACAAAAACAGCCTTTTGTATGGAAAGCCTGAACTTGATGTTACAGATGACTTTCTGAAGTTTTTTGATGAGAAATACAGTGTAATAAAATGACGATAGCCCTTTTAACAGACTTTGGACTGGACGACGGTTTTATTGGTGCTGTTAAAGGGGTGATAAAAACAGTAAATCCTGATGTAGATATCATAGATATATCACACGGGGTTACCCCTTTTGATATTCTTGAAGGGTCTATTATTCTTAAGGCTGTTTACAGTTATTTTCCTGAAGGCACGATCTTTATGTCTGTTGTTGATCCAGGTGTTGGAACAGAGAGGAAGCCTATTATAGTGAAAACAGAAAAGTATATTTTTGTAGCACCTGATAACGGTCTTCTGACCCTTGCTCTTAAAAACCAGAAAATAGAAAGGATAATCCATATAACTAACGGGAAATACATGTTAAAAAGAGAAACAGAAACATTTCATGGGAGGGATATATTCGCTCCTGTTTCTGCATATCTGTCTAAGGGAGAAGCTCTGGAAAATTTCGGTGTTGAGCTTGAGAGCTATAAAAAAATAGACTTTCCGGAAGCTTATGTTGAAAACGGCTATGTGGTAGGTCAGATAATAAAATTTGATAGGTTCGGAAACGGGATTACAAATCTGGAAGTTATCCCGAATTTTGAGGAAATTCTTTTTAGAGACTTTAGTATTGGGAAAATATGCCGAACTTTTTTAGAAGGGGACAGAGATAAACCAAACATTATTAAAGGTAGTTTTGGTTTTTATGAGATATTTCTACCTGAAAGAAATGCAAAAGAGGTTTTAAGGCTTAAAATTGGGGAAAAAGTAAGAATAAAACTAAAGAGGTGAGGGATGTTCATAATAAGATGTTCAAACTGTGGGTTTAAGATAACAGATGAAAAACAGATAAGATTTTATGGCGGTGTTGAACTTGCTATGAAGATATTAGGTATTCCAGGTTCCCATGTTGAAAAAAGAAGACAGATATCAAACCTTTTTAATCAGCATAAAGTTCCCTGTCCAAAATGTAAAAAGACGGATATATGGACATGGTTATAGGTTCTGTCTGATTTTTTCGTATGTTTCGGCTACAATCTGGTTCAGATCTTTTTTTTCTGGATAGATAGGTTCCAGAAACTTTATTTTTATCTTGTGGGGTTTGGGGAATTTTGATCCTATAGGAAAAGCCTCAAAAGCTCCTTTTATAACAACTGGAACAACAGGTATATTAAGCTGTTTTGACAGAATTCCAAAAGCCTTTTTGAATGGAAGAAGATTCCCATCCCTTGTCCTTGCCCCTTCAGGAAAGATAACCACAGATTTACCTTCCCTAAGGAGGGAAGCTGTTTTGAGCAGTGAACCTTTTAGATCTTTGTTTATGTTGACTGTAAGGACATGGAAATTTTTTCCTAATTTTTTTCTGAAACCTTCAGGAAAATAAATTTCCTCTGCTAAAAAATATAGATCTTCAAGTTTTTTGTCTGGAACTGCTGATATCAGTAGAAATCCATCAAGGAAGCTCTGATGGTTTGGAGCCATTATAAATGGAGGATCAGGTATGTTTTCCTGGCCTTCTGTTTCAAGGGTAAAGTAGATTTTAAAAATTGGTTTTATAATCTTTTTCAGCATTATAAGGGATTTCTTATTTTGTGATACATCAATGCTGACCTTTTCTTT